>WFPP01000094.1 GCA_015487495.1 Thiomicrorhabdus sp. | reverse complement strand
TAATGGATAAATGGCTTACGGTTTGTTGTTTGAAGAGCGCTTGCCACTCTTGTTGTGTTCTATTTCTCATTATTAACTCCCATGTTGGTTGATGGGGGTTAGTTTAATGAATGGGTTTGGGTTGGATAGGTGGCTTTGGCCGGACGCTTACTCTACACTATCCTTCTCTTTTGTGCCTGCTGGAGTCGCTCCAATCGTTACACGATAAGTCTCTGTTGCGTCAACACTGCCCTTTCCTAAACGTGCATAAACAAGTGAAGTTTTATTAACTTTTATCGCCGGTAATAGTGAAAATGTAATTGCATTTTCGGTTGTATAGTCGGCAAGATTTAGCAGCTCCAAAGACCCTACATTACTAGCCTTTTGAACCTCAAAACCAAGCATAAATGCATTTATAAATTCTAGGTTATACCCTAAGTTTAGCCCAAAGCCTGTCTCTCTACTCCCTTCAAACGTTAGCCCCTGTCCTTTTATTTCTAAAACAGATGAATTTAAAAAGGTTCCCGCATAAAGCCCCGATAGTTTATGCATTTCAGCCATTGCATTTAATGGTGCTATGCCAGAAAGTAGCCCAGCTAATAGTATTTTTTTCATGTTTTTCCCTCCAGTTATATTTGTATGTAAGAACTTCAAGAAACATTATAAAAGACAACCAAAAACCTTATCATACAATGGTTTATGCCCATTTTGATGCGGTATACTCTAAAATAAGATATGCGGACAAGCAACTTATAATTGCACTGTATGGAACAAAGCTTTTCACATAAAATGATGCTATTTTCTCTGAAATGCCTTGGAAGTGAATCTTCTTCAACAAAACAACTAAGCACCTCGCCGTAACTGCATAACCAAGCTATTCAGTGCCTGGGCACGGTGACTAATTTGGTTTTTTTGGCTTTTTGACAATTCTGCAGCACTTTTATCAAGCTCTTCCACCCAAAAAACAGGATCGTAACCAAACCCCCCTGTTCCACGTGGAACGGTTAATATTTCACCATACCAACGCCCCAAACCAATCACTGGCGTAGGATCATTCGCATGCTCAATATACACCATTGCACAATAATAGCTGGCTTGTCGTTGCTTTTTTGGCTTACCCTGCAATGCATCCAGTAGTTTTTGCACATTGGTTTCATCATTAGCCAATGCATCATGCTGGTCTTGAGAGTATCGAGCCGAATAAATACCCGGCAAACCTTTTAAACTGCTAACTTCAATACCTGAATCGTCAGCAATCGCAGGCAAACCCGTTTTTTGTGCCGCATACCGTGCTTTTAAAATCGCATTTTCAATAAACGTTAACCCCGTTTCTTCCACTTCGGAATCAAAAAAATCGGACTGGGGAACCACTTGCCAACCATAAGGTTGCAAAATAGCAGACATTTCATTTAATTTTCCCGTATTACCAGTTGCCAAAACAACCTGTGCTAACATTGCCATAATCTCTCCATATTCGCTCTCCTTACCAACTTTAAATACAAAAACCATTAATTATTTTTATGTAACCCAAAAATAGATTATAAACATAAGGTTAAACCACACACCTTATTGTTTATTGACTTAAATCAAGCTTTCTTTTTCGAATGAGTTGCTATTCGTCCCCAACCTAAGTATAGTTCGAACTGTTATACAAAAAAACAGAAACTGAGGCATAATATCATGGGTAATTTTTTAGTACTATTAGGACTTGTTGTTGTAGCCGTATTCATTCCATTGGCGGTTATTGTTGGTGTTTGGGCAGGCGTTCTTCCAGAATCAATCAAAGAAATTTCGAGCCTTGTTGGTGTAGCATTGGCCATTATCTACATTGTGGGTGGTAATTTATACTTGATATACAGCGATATTAAAACAGGTCGTTACAGCAAATAATTCTTTAAAGCGAGTCCTTTGACTCCAAGAGCCTGTCGGACTCTTGGGAATTTAAAGATAAAAGCATATCCAAAACCCAGTCTTTACTGGGTTTTTTTCGTTTTTAAGACTTTCAAAACACACACCCTATAAACCGTTATAATACCCCTTAACACCCTAATCTTAAGTAAAAGCCCCTGAGTTTTTTATGAGTCAAACAGAAACACCCAAAAGCACCACCAAAACCAATCAGACAACGCCCGCCCAAAAACCCAAAAGCAAACTGCGCTGGTTACGTTGGTTTGTCTGGCTAAACATCATTATTGGGTTTCTCATTTTACCCATTGTCGCCATCCTCTTTTACGCAATGACCATTTACCCAACCCTGCCCAACCCAGCAGAACTAAAAGAGGTCAGCTATCAAGTGCCATTACGCATTGTGACCGAGGACAATAAACTCATCAGTGAAATTGGCATAAAAAAACGTATTCCTCTTGAATACCACCAAATTCCTGAACGCATGACACAAGCCATTATTGCTTCAGAAGATGAAAACTTTTTTGAACATGGCGGCGTTGATTACAAAGGATTAGGTCGCGCCATTTTTGAGCTGATCACCACAGGTCAAAAACAATCCGGTGGCTCGACCATCACCATGCAGGTTGCACGAAACTTCTACTTAAGCAAAGAAAAAACCTACTTGCGTAAGTTAAATGAAATCGTGTTGTCTTATAAAATTGAAAACGAACTGAGCAAGCAAGAAATTTTAGCTCTGTACCTGAATAAAATTTTTCTGGGACATCGCTCTTATGGTGTGGCTGCCGCAGCATTAACCTATTACGGCAGACCCCTTTCCGAATTAACACTTGATGAATTTGCCATGATTGCAGGCCTGCCCAAGGCACCCTCTGCTTACAACCCTATTACTAACCCTGCCAGAGCCAAACTTCGTCGTAATTACGTGTTACGCCGAATGCACGATTTAAACTTTATTACTCAGGAAGAAATGCTTACTGCGCAAGCCATTGAGGTGCACGCCAAGCGTAATGGAACAGTGATTGATACTCGCGCCAACTACGTCGCTGAAATGGCACGTGCCTTTGCATTGAAACACTTTGGGGAAGAAGCGCTTCAAAACGGTTTAACCATTGTAACCACCCTTAAAAGCCACTTACAAACTCAAGCCAATAAAGCCATCCACGAAGGGTTGCAAGCCTATGAAAAACGGCACGGTTATCGTGGCCCAATCACACAACTTGACGCCAGTACGTTTGAAAATAGGGATGAACTGCTGACACAACTTCAAGATCAACCAAGTTTTGGGGATTTAAAAGTCGGTGTGGTAATGGGCTTTCAACAACAAAATACCCTTGTTTTACTGGAAACGGGAGAAAACATACAGCTTGCATTTAAAACCATGACATGGGCAGCCCCCTATAAAAATGTAAATCGCGTAGGTAAAAAACCGACCAAACCTCAACACGTTTTATCTAAAGGGGATGTGATTTATCTGCAATTCTCAAACGATCAGTGGCAATTGGCACAAGACCCTAAAATTGAATCGGCTCTTATTTCAATTAATGCACACGATGGTGCGATTCAAGCACTCGTTGGAGGATTCGATTATTTCCGAAGTAAATTCAACCGTGTAACGCAGGGCAAACGGCAAGTTGGCTCAAACATCAAACCCTTTTTATACTCTGCTGCCCTAGATCAGGGCATGACTGCTGCAACCACCATTAACGATGCCCCCGTTGTTTTCCATGACCGAAATTTAGAAGATGTCTGGCGTCCCGAAAACTATTCCGGTCGTTTTTATGGCCCGACCCGCCTCAGAATGGCACTCGCTTTTTCAAGAAACCTGGTCTCAATTCGACTATTACGGCAACTGGGCATTGCCAATGTTGCCAACTACCTCAATCGTTTTGGGTTTCCTATGGAGGAGATAGACAAACACCGCAACCTCTCACTTTCCCTTGGCAGTGTTCAATTTACCCCATTGCAAGTTGTAACGGGTTACGCTGCTTTTGCCAATACCGGTTATAAAATAGAGCCTTACCTTATCAAAGAAGTCCGTGACTACAGTGGCGAGCGCATTTATCAAGCCGAACCTAAAATTGCATGTCATCCAAGCCAGTGTATTGAAGGTGATGAACGCAATGCGCCACGAATTATTGACCCTCTCAATGCCTATATCATGACCAGCATTCTGCAAGATGTCATTAACATTGGCTCAGGCAAAAAAGCCAAACAACTCAAACGCTTGGACATCGCAGGAAAAACCGGCACCACGAACGACCAGAAAGATGCCTGGTTTTCAGGCTTTAACCCAAACATTGTAACCACCGTATGGGCAGGTTTTGACCAACCGAGTACACTCGGACGCAATGAAGTAGGAGGACGTGCAGCTCTTCCCATCTGGATGAACTACATGCAAGAAGCCCTTAAAAACGAACCCAATGAACCCTTTGCCGTACCAGAAGGATTAATCCATATTCAAATTGACCCTGAAACAGGTGACGCTGTTCCTCCCGATACCGATGGGGCAATATTTGAAATTTTCAGAGAACAGAATGCACCTGAAATTCCAGATATTTCCCAAAAGCAGATCGAACAAATTACAGAGGAATTATTTGAATAACAATATACCCATTTAAATAAGAAAGCTCTGATTCAATCGCTTAAATTCTGGGCAAACCAGATTTCCTGCTTCGCAGGCGTACGTTAATACGGCAAGAATAAGGTAACGCAGAAGCCGGTAATTTGGCTTAGCCCTTTCTAAAAAGGAGAACATATGAACTGGCAAGCACTATCAAAACACATAAACACCCTGCTTTCTGAAAAAAATTTACCAGCCATTCAAATCCTTACGGCACACGCCATACAAGGCGGAGACACTCATCAAGCCTATCAACTTCATACACCCGATAAAAACTACTTTTTAAAATGTGCACCCAAGCACCACCTTCCCATACTGCAAGCAGAACACCACAACCTAACAGCCATACAAAACTCTTATACCATCACCTGCCCAACGCCTTATGTAACAGGAGCAGATAACAGCACGGCCTGGTTATTAATGGAATTTATTTCTCTAACCCAGCAAGGCGATGATGCACAACGTGGGCGAGACCTTGCCTTTATGCACCATCAAATCCACTCCAACTCTCAACCTTTTGGCTGGTTTGAGGACAACTTTATTGGACAAAATCGTCAATCCAATCAATGGTCAAACGACTGGGTTCAATTTTATGGCCAACACCGCTTACAACCACAACTTGAAATGAGTCAGCTTAATGGCGCCCCCAAATCACTCTACCAAAAAGGCATCCAACTCATTGAACGCCTTCCTTTTTGGTTTCAAACTTACCAACCTAAAGCGTCCTTGCTGCACGGCGACTTATGGAGTGGCAACAGCGCGTTTAACTCCGAAGGAGAGCCCGTTTTTTTTGATCCCGCCTGCTATTATGGCGACCGAGAAACCGATTTGGCCATGTCAGAATTATTTGGAGGCTTTAGCCAACAATTTTACAGTGGTTATCAGGAAATCTTTCCCCTCGATTCCGGTTACCCAAACCGTAAAAAACTCTATCAGCTCTACCACATACTCAACCACTTTAATTTATTTGGAGGGGCATACCTTCAACAAGCCGAACAGTACATTCAACAACTGCTTCAAGACAGTACAGACACACAGTAAAACACTCGACGCCCCCAAGAGTAGCGTTGGGAGACTAAGGAAGGTTTAAACATACAAGGGGGGGGAATTTTTTCAAAATAAATCCAAGCGTTTCATCTATTAAACATCGTATAATAACGCCATTCAATTTTATTTACTTTTAGGGTACTCAATCATGAAGTTCATTCTGCTTGGCGCACCAGGTGCAGGAAAAGGCACTCAGGCTCAGTTTTTAACCAAACAATTTTCCATTCCTCAAATTTCAACGGGCGACATGCTTCGTGCCGCAATCAAAGCAGGAACAGAACTGGGTAAAAAAGCAAAAGAAGCCATTGATGCAGGGCAACTGGTTTCTGACGACATTATTATTGGCATGGTCAAAGAACGCATTACACAACCAGATTGTGAAAAAGGCTTTTTACTGGATGGCTTTCCAAGAACCGTTCCTCAAGCTGACGCACTAAAGAAAGCAGGGGTTAACATTGATGCCATTATTGAAATTGATGTACCCGATTCTGAAATTATTGGCCGCATGTGTGGGCGTCGTGCTCATTTACCATCAGGACGCACTTACCACATTAAATACAACCCTCCTAAAGTAGAAGGAAAAGATGACGAAACCGGAGAAGAACTGGTTCAACGCGACGATGACAAACCTGAAGTGGTCACTGAACGCCTAGAGGTCTACCACAAACAAACGGCTCCTCTTATTCAATATTATCAAAAAGCCAGTAAGGAAAATCCAAATTTACGCTACATTAAAGTGGATGGCACCAAGCCCATCGATCAAGTTGAATTGGCCATTCTATCCGCACTAAAATAACCCAATTCACTCCTTTGCCTACGCCCAATCACCCATTGTCTAAGCGCGGGCAAAGCACCTGCTCTGGTCATTCAAACAGCAAGTGCTCAAATCACACCCTTTACAGAATGGAAGAGCATTACAAAATTTGTTCTATCTCAATCACTTAACATTAAAACAGGCGCTTAAAAACCTCTTTTCTATAAAAGTTCAGGTATAATCCTCCGCTTCTTTTTCAATATCATGATTTTTCCTGTGTTTAAGTATTCGGCTGATAAAAAACCCGTTTTTATTATTTTATTATTCACTTTGGTGGACTTCATCGCCTATTTTTATTTAGAAACCCTCTGGCTATTGGTTGCCTATTGGCTACTGATGATCATTCCCAAAGGGCTAATCTCTGCCTGGAACCACCACCATCAGCACTGTCATGTATTTAAAAACGATGCCTTAAACCGAATTCTTGAATTTTTTTACGCATTGCACACAGGGGTAACAACCAATTTATGGGTATTGCATCACAATTTAGGGCACCATCGTAATTTTTTAGACCAGAAAAAAGATGAAAGTCGCTGGAAGCGAAAAGATGGTTCCACAATGGGAATGCTGGAATACACACTTAATGTCGCTTTAACCGCTTACCCAAGAGGCTACCGGGTTGGAAACCGTTACCCTAAACTGCAAAAACAATTTATTATATACGGCGTCATCACCCTTACCCTTTTAATGGCATTAACGGCCTACAATCCCACGAATGCCCTGTTTATCTTTATTTTACCCATGATTTGCAGCTTGCTATACACCGCATGGGCAACCTACGGGCACCACACAGGGCTGGATACCGAAGACCCGTTTTCAGGCTCTCACAATATCACCGATAAATGGTTTAATATGCTCACTGGTAACCTCGGTTTTCATACTGCACACCACTTTAAACAAGGAGTACACTGGTCTAAATTACCCGATTTACATAACAACATTAAACATAAAATTCCAGAAGCTTGCATTCGTAAATCTGTTTTTGATCTATTTGCCAGGCTTAGAAAAGCCAATACCCTACCCGCTGGCCACCTGTCTAAAAACGAATTGAAAAGGTGAGTTTTGTACAAAAGAATGCACCCGTGGATTCGGATAATAAGTGCAATCGGAAAAAGGAAAGCCAGTTGAGTTAAACTTAATGGCTTTTCACAACCACGAGATTAGCACATGAAATATACTCAACTGACTGAAGGTGAACGATACCAGATTTACGGATTATTGAAAGCAGGAT
>WFPP01000093.1 GCA_015487495.1 Thiomicrorhabdus sp. | reverse complement strand
TCATTAGGGCACTTAGAACAATGATGTTGAAGCTTGGAATAAACTCGTGAGTCTATGCTTACATTCATTTTAACTTTGCGAGTGCCCACATGGGCACCCGCTTTTTTAGTTGAACCTAAAAAATCAACAATTAAGGTCATTGTTATTTAACTGGCTCAAAACGTGTGAAAATCCAATCCAGTGAACCACGGAAACGACCTTGCTGCGGTTTCAATTCTGCATTGTAATCACCAGCAGCATATGGAACTTGGTTTTTATCCAATCGGATGCTGAAAGGTTGACTTGGCATATTCGTACCACCGTCAATCTGTGCAGATTGCTCACGAATTGACCATGGACCTTTGTCATTTTCGCCACTTCTTTCTGTTACTTCATTATATATCTTCACTTTTACTTTTAACATTATTTACTCCATTCGCAACAGCGAGTTTATTATGCCTTATTACTTTATTTATTGGCAATGGCGATTTATACCTAATTAAATACATTTTTACAAGAAGTATTTATTTGCGCATGAAAGTCCATCTCACTGGACTAAGTACGGTTGTTATAAAGTACCGTACTTTGCAAATTGGAAAGTCGAGTTAATCTGGACGAAAAAAGTATAGTTCCAAGTCTCATATAATCGTTAAGTGTGCGCGAACAAGTCGCGCCGCTTGCGGCGAAGAACCCGCCGCCGCTACACAAGGTACCCATCTTTTTTCTGATGTTGCGGTTTAGAATTTTTCTTTTTTAAAATTTTTTTCGCTGCACTAGCTTAAAATTAGAAAATGGGTGCTGTATGCTCTAAACGTAGAACAGCGCGCCTTGCTCCATTTTTTGATTTGTAGTTGCAAGGAACATAGAAATAGTGTCCGTTTTTAACAACTCTAATAAGCCATATTTTTTTGTCATAGTGTGATTGCTCGATGTGAATTTCATCGGCGTTTTTTATGTTCTCTTTGCTTGTTTTTGTCATAGCCATTTTATCACCTCATTATATGGCAATAATAACAAATTCTGTAAACTTTGCAAACTTTTTTTTAGTATTTGTTTGCTAATTGGCGTTAATAATCATCTTAATGTCATCAAAGGATTCAACGCGCTTGCTTAAATCAATGTATTGAATCCGTTGTTTCATCAATACAGCTTCCGAAATATCTGCAGTTGTTAAACCTGCAAGTTTAAGAAGCTTAATGTGTTGATACCAAGTGGAACGACCAGTCATATATTGCGCTTGGTCTTTACCAACGGCTTTAATAACTGTCCAAGTTTTAAAAGCGGCATTTGCCATACCTTCAGTATATCCATTGGATGCTGCAGCTTCTAAAATTTGCTCTTGTAAATCTGATTCATGGGCAGGAACTTCAACACCGTTGCCTGCAATGTGTTCCCAAAATTCAGTATAAATTACATTCAACTCGTCTTCATCCATATTATACCACCTTTTGCTTGGAGCCAATTCTATATTATTACTATAAAAAGAAGGTCTATCACTGTTTCTTATGCTTTTCAAATGCTCTATGTCTGCATCATAAGGTTTGTTCAAATAACGCTCAATCCATTTCTTTTTGAGTACACACTCCACTCGAAGTAAATTATGACAAGCAGCCTTTTCCCAATCAGTAAGACCAACATCATTTTTCCGTGCAAGCTTTTCGATATGCGAACCTTTGGCATAAACTTTAAGCGTTCTTGTCTGTGAACCCATACCAAAGTAAACAGTTTCAGGATAACGAACAGTCTTTAACCTACCGTCGCTCATTTTACCTAATACATTCAGTGCCGTTTTAACTTCTTGTGATGTGTCCAAATAAAAATTATGAGTGATATCCAAGCCTTGCAAATTCCAAGCTTTATAAGATGGAAAGATGCAACCAAGACCTTTAGCAGCTTTATTAATCAATTTGGTTGCACATTCTTTGATGTCCGAAGAGCCAAACACATTATTTTTATTATCAACCATGGCAGGACTGCCCCAAATTTGTATGCCACTGGCTGTAAATCTAAAATTAACATCAGGGTCATCGCTCCGAGTTTTTGCAGTTAAAGGTTTAGACCAAAGAATTTCACCGTCAGTAGAAATACGTTCTAATGAATCAAATTTATTCATCAAATAAATATAAACTTCATCATCAATGTGTTCACGATTAAGACTTAATAATAAGCGGTCAATCATAAAAAGCGTTCCTTGTTAGCATAAATAAAAGTTGGCTTCGTAGCTTCGCCTTCCCCCCACAGGGGAACCCCCCTTGCTCCGCTACTCGCCAAACGCATTTGTAGTACCTACCGTTAAAGATTCTTGTATGGTAGGTTGTTTATAACCTTTGGGTGCGCGAGCAATAGCTACATAAGTGTCATCTTTAAACTTAACTTGCATTATATTTGAGCTAAATGATGGGCGGCTAATCTTTACGCCTAAAGTTCTCAAATCATCAAAAGTTAGACGCACTTTTAAGTCATCACCTTTCCAAAATGAAAGATAGCCTAAAAGCCTTGTTTTGTGCGTTACATAGCCCTCATAGACAATATCATAATCACTTAACATCTGTTCTATAAAGCTTCTTTTTTTGGGGCTAGGGGGCGATGTAACATCTAAAGTAGCCGTTTTAGGTGATAGGGCAGAATTAAAATTAGTTTTAGTTGATTTGTTGACAGGTAAGCTTTCGGTGAGAACGCTGTCTTGACTGAAAAAAGACTGTTTGAACATATAGCCGCCACCAAAAATCAATAATAAAGCGGCAGCTATTGCATAAGGTGCTTTTGACTTCCATAGCCCAAAACGCTTGTCCATGTGTCCATCTTTTGAAGCGTCACCTGCAACAGTTGATTTGTAGCACCTAAAAACATTTTCATCATAGTATTCTATGCCTTGTTTAACCTTAGTACCATTGCTGGATGTGGAATATCCTGCTAACCATTTCTCATACTTGAATTTTTTAGTATTAAATCCGATTAGCTTTCGATAATAAGTATATTCAGCACAGAGCCTAGATATCTTAGGAATTAAATCTCGTGGATGATGTGCCATTAAACATATATCTACGTTGTAATGCCTGTGTTTTTTAAAGAAAATCCACATTTCGTCATTAACTTTTCGTTTCTCGTTATCAAAAAGTTCAGGGTCGCTTGCTTCATCTAATACAATTAAATCACCTTGTTTTTTTTCATCACCAAGTCTAACCAATTCATAAAGGTTGTCGCCAATAGATTTGGATATGCCTAATTTCGGGTCGCCAATGTAAACTCTACCTTCTACGGGAAAAACGGTTAACAAGTAATCTATTTCTTCAAGTGTTTTGCCAGTATATTCTGATATTGCTTCTCTGCATGACGGCTCATTAAGTCCATTAATATTAGTGAATACAGTGCGTCCAGCAGCCAAGGCTGGAAGAACCTGGTACTTCATTAAATTATGAGTTTTACCTGCGCCCGGTGTTCCCCAGTCAAGAGACATCATTTTATGAGCCCAACCTTACAAATGGAATAAGCTGCAGTAATAAACGAATAGGATATGCAGCCGCTATAATTGCCAAGCCTTCTGGTATGCCTATCAAGGTTGCTAATTGCAAAATATCAATAGGCAACCCACTAAAGAAATCAGCAGGCGTATTACTTATTGGAGCAATAGAATCAATATAATCTGCAGCAGGTCTCAATATTAAATCAAGACCTCTACTAGGTAAGCTTACTATCCAATTATATAAATCTGTTACCCAATCAAACATATGAAGCCACCAAATGACCTATAATTACGAAAGCATACATGCCAACAAAGAAAGTAATCATCCGAATATTCTCCTAAATGCGAACCAACCAGAACCCAGAAGTATCACTACACGCATACTATCTAACATCCATGCGTAATCTTGAGTGTTCAAAGATGCGTCAATCGTAAATGTTTGACCTACTAAATTTATGCTCTGGTTGATACCCCATGATGGGTAACCAGTAGCCCCATTAACCAATAAAGCGTTACTCATTGAAATGTAGAAAGGGCTATTTTGAACTCGCGTCATAAAGCCACTAATTCCCATATAACTTTTAGATGATTCAATAGAGCGAATAGAGCTTAATTGGCTATTTAAACTGTTTCTATCTGTTTGGTCTTTTTGTTGAGAATCAGACAACGCACTATAAATATCTTGTAAAGAATCATTATTTTTATTGACTGCGTCAGTTGTTTTTTTCTGTTCATTGATAGCAGTAGCTTGCGCATCTAATAAAGGTTGAAAGTCTACAGGTGGCAAATCCACAACTGTTTGACCAGTGTAAGGGTCAACTGTAACTGTACCGCCGCTCGGGTTAGAAGCTGTAGGAGTTAAAGTATCAGGATTCCAAGTTTCGTTATTATCTTTTAGTTTGCCCGTAAGAGGGTCAACTGTAACTGTATGTACTACGCCTAAACTATCTGTCCATTGTGCGAAATTTCCGACGGGATTTGTATTATCTAGTATGTTGCCTGTGACGGGGTCAACAGTATATCTATGGACGACACCATTAATATCAATAATAATCATTTCGTCAGGCAAAGGAACACCATTATCCAATAATTTGCCTGTGGTTGGGTCTTTTGTAATGTTATGAATTACCCCCTTCGAATCTGTGTACGATTGGCTCTGAACTTCCTCCAATGAAAGACCTTGCGAACCATCTAGGGGTGTGTCTGGATTTTTAAGCAATTCTTTCTGTACAGCTTCAACGAATTTAGGTGAATTATTTTCAAGCCATAAAACATCTTTTAATTGGTCGTCTTTGGCAGTATCGAAAGCCGAAGTAGTAACAGTGCCATAAGATAAGCAAGTAGCAGCAGAAACTTGAACGTATGTACTAGTTGGTGATGTTTCTACTAAATCATAAGAGCTAATTAATGTACTGTTAGTAGATGGATTAAGGTACGTATGCTTGGTACCAAGAGAAAAGGTAGAAAGCCCCGCAGGGTATTTAGTGTGATAATCAAGAATGAAATTATCAAGTGCAGATGACCAAGAAGTCCCACGACCATTATAAATACCAAGACTTATGGTAACATCTTGACACTTAGTAGCCGTATTATCTTGATACAGAAGGTATGACCAAATAGCTGCATTTGCAGCAATAGAAGCCGCTGCAGAACCGACCCACCTATTAGAAACCAAATTATAAAGTTTGCCCTTTTGAGGCTTTAAAGGCACAGAGAACTTGTTAGATAAAAAAGTACCTAACCCTGCACTAACAGCATAGCTAACAACCTGGCGGGCAACAAATGGTACAATAGCATCAGCGTTTTTAGGCTTCAAAAAAAGTGTTGGTGGTAGGACTAAAAAAAATATTAGGATATATGCAAAAAACTTTTTAATCATTCATAGCAACCAAAGCAAGAAAAGCACTTAACATGCCAGCTAAGAACCAAAGCAAGTAAAAGATGTTTACAATGAAATCTGCCATTTTAACCTCTCAAGATAAAGGGAGCCGAAGCCCCCTTTTTTAGTAGTGATGTTTAACGTACCATACGTTGAATTTGAGAAATTCCCCAACGTGCAACCGCTGGTCCGAATTTCAAAGTACCTAATGCAACGATACCAGTAATAATAACTACAGGGTCAAGAACTGCTGTCAATGCTGTTACATCTGCTGCTGTCATGTTTATACTCCTATTAAATCAGCGATGGTCGCCACCCTTTTTTTTGTGCCGTAGCACTTTTTAGGCGTTGCCTAAAATCATAAAGAAGATTCTTCGTATATGGCTTTAATTTCACGATAATTTGAATCTGCGGCTTCTAATTCTTCTCTTGCTGATTCAAGCTGATTCTCTAAATCTTCAACTTTACTTTCTAAATCAATTACTTTATCACGCGATTGTTCCATAGCTAATAAAAGTTGGGAATCTAAATCATCAAAAGCATCATCTGATAACATATTAAAATCTCCTAAAACCAAGCATTTTTATTAAAACACCAATGTAATAACCTGCGATACCACTTACCGACACTAAGAAAAAAGCGGCACTGAACATTTTAGCGGCAACCGTACCACTGAAAAGAGTGAACCAGTCTTGAGGTGGTGTACCACCTGCTGCCAACATTGAAGGGGCGAGAGGTGGAATGACTAAGCCAGGTGTGTTAATTGACAAAGGGTTTGCAGGATTCAAAGCATCAATAACAAAGCCACCATTAGATATTGGTTGAGTAGAAAAAAGAGTTGTATAAGTAACACCGTTAACATCTGTATATCTCATGCCGTCTGATGGTGAGTTCATAAGAGTATCAGGTAAATAAATCCAAGCGGCATGGGCAGGAAAGGGGAAAAAATAAAAAAATGTTAAAACTAGAAATATAAGCTTCATGATTTCTTTACGCGGTCAACATGAAAAAGTGCGATATCAAGTAGCTGACTTACAATAGAACTGCGTGTTTCATTAGGGCACTTAGAACAATGATGTTGAAGCTTGGAATAAACTCGTGAGTCTATGCTTACATTCATTTTAACTTTGCGAGTGCCCACATGGGCACCCGCTTTTTTAGTTGAACCTAAAAAATCAACAATTAAGGTCATTGTTATTTAAC
>WFPP01000092.1 GCA_015487495.1 Thiomicrorhabdus sp. | reverse complement strand
TTTGAAGATGAGGCGTACTTTCAATGTACGTGCCAAAAAATCATCGACACCCGTGAACAACTGACACAGACGCTACAATCGCTTGGTTTTCAGGTGATTCCATCCGCCGCTAACTTTATCTTTGCAACGCACCCAGAGTTCCCTGCGGAAGCGTTGGCGCAACAACTGAGAGAACACGCGATTATCGTGCGCTATTTTAATAAACCGCGCATTGAACACTATTTACGCATCACCATCGGAACAAACGCCGAAAGCCAACAACTTTGTCGTGTATTGACCCAAATCATTCATTCAAACAGTGGGTTATAAAAAAACTCTAAATACACATTCCCGCCTTTATCCACCCTTATCCACCGGTGAAACACAAAAACAGTAAGGGGGGGGGGGGAATTTTTTAAAAACACCATTTTAGCTTCGATATTCTGCGTTAATCTTAACGTAGTCATACGAAAAATCGGTGGTCCAAACCACTTCATTCGCTGTTCCACGATTCAACTGAATGGTAATGGTAATGTCATGTTGATCCATAACTGCCTGCCCTGCTACTTCTGTGTAGCTGGCGGCACGCCCTCCATTTTCGACAATACACACGTCGCCTAAAAACAGTTTAATCGCATTAATGTCCAAATCCACAACACCAGCACGCCCAACGGCGGCCAAAATCCGCCCCCAGTTTGGGTCGGAAGCAAACAGAGCGGTCTTTACCAAAGGCGATAATGCCACGGCATAGGCCACTTTTAAACACTCTTCAGAATTCTTCCCCCCCTCAACCACAACACTAACAAACTTGGTGGCTCCTTCACCATCACGAATAATTAATTGTGCCAATTCCGTCATCATTTCTGTGATGGCTTTTGCAAAATCTTGATAAGCTTGAGAGTGAGTCGAATCAATCAATGGCATATCCGCTTGCTGGGTTGCGGTTAAGGTACAAGCATCATTGGTTGAAGTATCACCATCCACGGTAATTCGATTAAACGAGGCATTAACGGCATCACTTAAACACTGTTGTAAACACCCCTGAGTGATTTTAGCATCCGTCGCAACAAAGCCCAGCATGGTCGCCATATTAGGGTGAATCATCCCCGAGCCTTTAGACATACCCGTAATCATCACTGAGTGGCCATCAATCATCACCTCACGACTCACGCCTTTCGCGACTAAATCAGTGGTCATAATGCCGGCACAAGCTTGCGGCCAACCGGTAATCGAAAGGTTAGCCAGAGCTTCAGGAATACCTTGTTTCAGTTTGGCCATCGGCAAGTCTTCGCCAATCACGCCTGTTGAAAAGGGCAATACCTCACTTGGCTCACACCCCAGCTCTTCGGCCACCCAAACACACGCTTGCTGAGCATCGAATATCCCTTGTTCTCCGGTTCCAGCATTGGCATTACCGCTATTAATAAGCAATGCCCGCGGGGCGCTCTGCTCTAAATGCTGTTTTGCAACGATAACAGGCGCGGCACAGAATGCATTTTGCGTAAACGTGGCCACCGTAATACTGCCTTTAGCCAGTTCAATAATGACCAAATCGGGCTGACCATTTTTTTTAATTTTTGCCACACACGTGCCTAAATACACACCTGAAACAGGATGCATTTCTACGGTTAACTGACTCATTATGATGCTCCAACTTAAGGGCACCTCTATTAATTCATGAGCGTACATCTTGAATCCCAAATCCACCGCCTCTGCGTTACAAATCTGGGCAATAAAGTGATTATTACCTGCAATTTGTGCCTTGATGCGATGAGTTTGGGATCGCAATCTGTCACGCCCAGAATTAATAGAGGTACCCTTTACTTTATTCGATTTAAAAACCCACCAAAAGGTGGGTTTTTAGATGCAACAGTAACATAATGAAAAGCGAATTAGCTCAACTTACCACAACACTGTTTGTATTTTTTACCTGACCCACAAGGACAAGGATCGTTTCGTCCTACCTTGGGGGTCTCTCTTTTAAACGTGCCTTCTTTAGCTTGTGACTTAGCTTGCGATTTATTTTCTACCGAAGCCTTCCCATCCGCCATACCTGCGGCAGCAGGGTGCGTGGCGTCTAAATTTTGAGGGCGCTCTGAGGCTATTTTTTCATCAAAATCATCCACATCCTGAGCGCCTTCAATTTGCACCAAAGACAACACTTTTACAGTTTCAAACATCACTTCCTGCAAGAAACTCTTAAACATTTCCGTTGATTCACGACGATATTCCTGGAAAGGATCTTTTTGAGCATAACCTCGTAGATGAATCCCTTTACGTAAGTAATCCATCTCGCCCAAATGTTCGCGCCATTTTTTATCAATGGTTCGTAATAACACCTCTTTTTCAAAGTGGTGACGCGTTTCAGGGTTCACCACCGACATTTTGGTGTTGTAAATGTCTTCCAATTCCGAAACCAACTTTTCAATCAACGTCTCTTCATACAAATCTTTGTCTTCATCCAGCCAGCCCTGAATATCAAACTCCGCTCCCAGCTCTTCATGAATGGCCAAGGTTAACCCTTCAATATCCCATTGCTCAGCCAAAGAACCTGTTGGAATATAGGTTGCCACCAACTGTTCCACGACTTGTGCCCGCAAGTCATCAA
This sequence comes from Thiomicrorhabdus sp., assembly GCA_015487495.1. Lineage (GTDB taxonomy): Bacteria > Pseudomonadota > Gammaproteobacteria > Thiomicrospirales > Thiomicrospiraceae > Thiomicrorhabdus. The sequence continues at coordinate 14,265 of WFPP01000092.1, read as the reverse complement.
TCACCTCGGTCACGTCATCCGATTCCATCAACTCATTGCGTTGTGCATACACCACTTTGCGTTGGTCGTTAGCAATGTCATCAAACTTTAACAGATTTGCACGTTCATCCTGATGCAAACGCTCAACCTGTTTTTGTGCTCGTTCAATGGATTTACTCACCATTTTGTGTTCAATGGCTTCACCCGATTTCATCCCTAAACGCTTCATCATTGACTTCACTTTATCCGAAGCAAAACGGCGCATAAGATCATCATCCAAAGACAAGTAAAAACGGGTGGTTCCTGGGTCACCTTGACGACCTGAACGACCTCGCAACTGGTTATCAATACGACGCGACTCATGACGTTCCGAACCAATGACCATCAAGCCACCATAGCTCAACACATCATCATGGCGTTTTTGCCATGCTTTGGTCACTTCAGCGATCTGCTCTTCTGTTGGGTTGTCTAACAAAGACAACTCCATTTCAAGGTTCCCACCCAACACAATATCCGTTCCTCGCCCGGCCATATTGGTTGCAATGGTTACCACCCCCGGCATTCCCGCATTGGCAATAATGTGCGCCTCATTTTCATGATGCTTGGCGTTTAATACACTGTGTTTAACCCCTGCTTGCTTTAATAAACGGGACAGCAGTTCTGACATTTCAATGGAAGCCGTTCCCACTAAAATAGGCTGTTTGGTTTTGGTGACGTCACTAATCTCTTTAACAATGGCCGCAAATTTTCCTTCAATGTCTAGAAAGACCAAATCGGCTAAATCTTGACGTTGTGGCGGTTTATTCGGCGGAATCACCACCACTTCTAAATTATAGGTAGATAAAAACTCACCGGCTTCCGTATCCGCTGTTCCTGTCATACCAGACAATCGTTGATACTGTCTAAAATAGTTTTGGAAGGTAATCGAAGCAAAAGTTTGACTTTCTTGCTGAATTTTAACCCCCTCTTTGGCTTCAATCGCTTGATGCAACCCTTCACTCCAGCGACGGCCTGCCATTTTACGACCGGTGTATTCATCAATAATAACGACCTCATTATCTTCAACAATGTAATCACGGTCTTTTTCAAATAACAAGTTCGCACGCAACGCTGCATTAATATGAATCATTAGCCCAATATTAGTTGCGTCATATAGACTTTCACCCTCTTCAAGTAAGCCTTTTTCAACTAATAATGTCTCTACCTTTGCGTGCCCTTGATCAGTCAAATAAATCTGCTTTGACTTTGCATCAATGGTGAAGTCACCCGATGAAGTTTTGGCTTCTTTATCTTCTTCACCTTCTTCTAAATGCTGAATTAACGGGTTAATTTTTTGGTATAGCTCCGCTTTATCTTCTGCTGGGCCTGAAATAATAAGCGGAGTACGCGCTTCATCAATCAAAATAGAATCCACTTCATCGATAACGGCAAAATGTTGACCACGCATCACTTTTTCAGCTGCAAAAATCGCCATATTGTCACGCAAATAATCAAAACCAAACTCATTATTGGTTCCGTACGTAATGTCCATCGCATACGCTAACTGCTTTTCTTGTTGGGACTGACCACTCAAAATCACCCCCGTTGATAACCCCAAAAACTCAAACAGTTGTCCCATCCACTCAGAATCACGCTTGGCAAGATAGTCGTTCACAGTAATAACATGCACGCCTTCTTCCGTTAAAGCATTTAAATAAACAGGCAACGTCGCAACAAGCGTCTTTCCTTCCCCTGTACGCATTTCCGCGATACGGCCATCATGCAGCGCCATTCCACCAATCAACTGCACATCATAATGACGCATACCAAAAACACGTTTGCCCGCTTCTCTTACAACAGCAAAAGCTTCCGGAAGCAAATCATCCAATGTTTTTCCTGCCTCAATCGCTGCTTTAAACTCAGGCGTTTTTTGCTGTAATTCGGCATCGGTCAATTTAGACATCGACGCTTCCAGCTCATTAATTGTTTGTACCGTTTTACGATATTGTTTTAGCATGCGCTCATTACGGCTGCCAAAGATTTTCTGAAAGATTTTTAAAGCCATTAAAGGTATTTTCCGATTTAAAAAATGAAACAACTTAAGGATGACAACTTAAGGATGCGCTTAAACACCAAAGCCCTCATCCAAAAATCACGCGACAATATTCTACGCTTACCTCCGCAATAATGCGGTAAAATAACTCGATATTCTACCACATCTAATGAGAGTTCCTAGAAACAAAACCATGAAACCTCTACTGAATCAAGCAAGTGGTGCATTAACTAATTTATTACAGGATGCCCAGCTCTATCAAGCCTTGCTCGAAGTTGGGCAAGACACCCTCCCTAAAGCACTGCAACCTCATTTGGTTGGTGTAAGCTTTGAGGGCCATGCACTTCTTTTACAATTAGATGAAAGCATTTGGGCCACCCAATTACGCTTTTACGAGCCCTCTTTACTAGGCATTTTTCAAGAACACTTTCCTCATTTAGAACTCAATCGCGTCAAGATTAAAATACTACCTCAACCTCAAGAACCCCAGAAAAAACGCCACACCATTAGCTACCCTTCGGATCAAGACGCACTTGAAATGTTGCAAATAGGAGAGCATATTAAGTCCGATGGATTAAAACAAGCCCTTCAAAAACTCAGCCTGAGAGCCAAAAAAAAGCCCCTATAAAAATGGATAGGGGCTTTTTAAACATGGCCTAAAAAGACATTGATTACAACAATACTTTACTGCTGCCATAACGAATAGGTTGTTTTCCATCATTTTCATAAGTCACCAACTCAAAGGCATTGCTTTGGGACTTTAAGGCACGTAATAACTGGTTATTTAAAGCATGACCTGATTTATGCGCGGTAAACTCGCCCACAATGGGATGACCCAACATATACAAATCCCCTACGGCATCTAAAATTTTATGACGAACAAATTCGTCTTTATCTCGCAACCCTTCAGAATTCATCACACCTTCATCATCCAGACCAATGGCATTTTTTAAACTGGCTCCCAGACCTAAATTGCGGGCACGTAACATTTCCATATCTTTCATAAAACCAAAAGTACGGGCACGACTGACTTCTTTAAAATAAGACGTCGATGAAAAATCCAGAGTCATTTTTTCAGCGGTTGTTTGAAAGGCCGGATGCTCAAAATCTATGGAAAAATTCAAACGATACCCTTCATAAGGTTTAAACTCAGCAAACCCCCCTTTATCATTTTCAACACGAATCGACTCTAAAATGCGTACAAATGTTTTAGGAGCATCCTGAATTTGAACCCCTGCCGATTGCAACAGAAAAATAAAATGCGACGCACTGCCATCCATAATTGGTACTTCATCAGAGGTGATGTCAATATACAAATTATCAATACCAATGCCCGCAATAGCGGACATGAGGTGCTCGATGGTCGCAATTTTAATTTTTTCCCCCCCCTGCTCTTGTACAATGGTGGTACAGAGCATGGTTTCACCCACAATATCGGGAGAAACTTTAAACATCACAACGGGATCACAATCAACACGGCAAAATACAATTCCCGTATCAACAGGAGCTGGTCGAAGTGTCATGACCGACTCATGACCCGTGTGAAGACCGATGCCCTTGGCTTTAATTTGATTAGCAACAGTTCTTTGATTCAAAGGAAACTCTTCTCTTTTTACTCGTTCATTCACCGTGCCAAAATACAACACGCCGACTTTAAAAATTAGACTTTAAAAATTAAAAGAGACCTTTGCCACAAGACAATCACAAACGCTTTGGTTCATGCTGGCATTGTGACAAAGGTCTCTAAAAAAATTATTTTAGCACAACTCTTCTCCAAACTTTTAACAAGGCAAACAGTATAACAACGTTCTTTACCAAAATAACAAGAAGTGAGAGGGCTTTTAAAAACTCGATTTAAACCAATTTCGCATTCTTTCAAACATCTCTTTTACACCTATTGAACGTTGTTTTTCAGGCACCACCAGCACGGCATCTCCCAAGTGCTCCTTGGCATACATTAACAAGCCAACTGTCGTAGCAAAAGAGGGATTGTTTACCTCTTCAGTTAAACCACTTACTCCTTGAGGATAACCCAGTCGTACCGGCATGTGAAACACCTCTTCGGCCAACTCTACCGCGCCATCCACTAAAGAGCTGCCCCCTGTTAATACCACACCAGCCGCCAACATCTCTTCAAAACCAGCACTACGCAATTCTGCCTGAATTAACTGAAATAACTCTTCGTATCTCGGTTCAACCACTTCCACCAAGGTACGTCTGGACAAACAACGCGCAGGACGGTCTCCTACACTTGGTACTTCAATTTCTTCATCTTTGTCAATCAGTTGTGGCAACGCACATGCATACTCTTTTTTAATCGCCTCTGCGGCCTGTGTTGGGGTGCGTAATGCCACAGCAATGTCGTTGGTTACCTGATCACCAGCAACCGAAATCACTGCTGTATGACTAATTGAACCTTTATGAAAAACAGCGATGTCCGTTGTGCCTCCACCAATATCCACCAAACAGACACCCAACTCTTTTTCATCTTCCGATAACACCGACTCACTGGAAGCCAACTGCTCAAGAATAATATCGGCCACATCCAAATGACAACGCTCAACACATTTAATGATATTTTGCGCCGCACTCACCGACCCTGTTACCATGTGTACTTTGGCTTCAAGCCGTACACCTGACATACCAATTGGCTCCCGAATGCCCCCCTGATTATCAATAATATACTCTTGCGACAAAATATGTAACACTCGTTCATCGCCTGGAATGGCAATGGTTTGAGCCGCTTCCATCACTCGATCAATGTCATCTGGCTGAACGTCTTGATTTCGAATTGCCACCATACCATTAGAGTTAAAGCTTTTAACATGACTGCCCGCAATCCCCACAAACACGGAGCTGACCGAAAACCCTGACATTCTTTCTGCTTCATCAATGGCGTGTTGAATCGATTCAACCGTTGCATCAATATTAACGACAACCCCTTTTTTAAGGCCTTTAGAGGGATAAGTACCCATTCCAACGACTTCAATTTCGCCATCTGATTTAATTTTTCCAATAATTGCCGCAATTTTTGAGGTTCCAATATCCAACCCCACGACCATATTTGAAGCTTGTTGTTTTCGCACCATGCTCAGTATTACCTTTTTCTTTTCTTCAAGAGGGGACGCCCCCTAAAAAAACATTTTTCCAACAATAAAACCGTTACTATAGCGTAAATCATATCGTTGTGGTGATTTTCTCAACCCATCAGACAACTGGGGATACGCTGCCACAAACAATGCCAACTTATGCATCGCCTCCTTTGCATCCAAAATAATACGTGAGCCATCCAGTAAACGAATACGCCACACACCGTCCAATTGCTGTTCCAGAGCGGTTATAGTCAATCCAATTTCATGCAATACCGCCTGAAACGCTTCTAACTGCATTAAAATCATTGCCGAATCAGACAAGGCTCCCTCTAATAACACCAAGTCTTCAAAACCATTCAATGCGTTAGGATAAAAAACGTCTCCTGCCTGATTCATCAATGCTGAGTCACCCCATCGAGCAACGGGTTGTTGCTCCTCAATCGACACCGAAAGCTGGTCAGGCCAATGTCGCTTGACCTGTGCGGCCCTCACCCAGTCTAACCGCGTCAGTTCCGCTTGAATCACATCTAACTTAACATCCCAAAATGACTGACCTAACGATTGACTCACAATGCGATCTACCTCAACAGGGGTAACAAAGGTTAATTCACTCAACAAACGATACTGCTTCATGGGTTTAAATAAAGGTGAGTCCTGATGTGTAAACAACCAGCTAACCCCGCCCACTCCTAATACAACCGTAGACAACAACGCCACCAATGCAAATCGTCTCATGGCTCAATTAGCCCTGTGTTGTTTGTAAAATATCATACACCAAACGCTCAAACGAACGCCCTGTTGCTTTTGCAGCCATTGGCACCAAGCTGTGGTCGGTCATACCAGGAACGGTATTCAATTCAATTAACCACGGTTGATTATCATTATCCAGCATTAAATCAACTCGCCCCCAGGAGCGGGCACCAATCACCTGAAAGGCTTGCAGCACTAACGCTTGCAAGCGTTGTTCGACAGAAGAATCTAAACCACACGGACAAATATACTGCGTCTCATTTGAACAATATTTGGCATCAAAATCGTAAAATTCATGAGCTGTTTTCAGTTCAATCAAAGGCAACGCTTCACCATTTAAGACCGCACCCGTGTACTCACGCCCAGTAATCCACTGCTCAATCAGCACCTCCGAATCAAACTCTTGCGCGTAAGCCACCGCTTCAGCCAGTTCTGAAAGCTCATTGACTTTTCGCATTCCAATACTCGAACCTTCATGCGAAGGTTTAACAATAACGGGAAATGGAATGGAAAAGTCATCCACTATTAAAGGCATTTTCTTGGACACCCAAATAAAGGCTGGAGTTGACAGTCCTGCACCTAACCACATCCATTTGGTTCTTAATTTATCCATTGCAATCGCGGATGCGGCCATACCACTGCCAGTATAAGGCAAGCCCAAATCATCCAGAATGCCCTGAACCACCCCGTCTTCTCCCCAGCGACCATGCAAGGCAATAAAGGCTCGGTCATAGCTTTTGGCAATCGAAACCAAATCATCCAAAGAGGTGACATCCTCTCCTGTTGCATCAACCCCCTGAGCTTGCAATGCCTCAGTTACTGCACGCCCACTGTTTAACGACACCTCTCTTTCTGCGGCCTTTCCTCCCATTAAAACCGCGACCTTACCAAAGTCCATTTACGTCAATCCTTTTTTACATCACTGTCGTCATTTTGCCACTGCTTTGCCAACTGACCAATATCACCCGCACCCATCACCAACAACACATCACCGTCTTGCAACACATCTTGAGTAATTTCATTTAAGTAGTTTGTATTTTCCGCAAAGAACCCCTGTCCCCCCCGTAAACGCAGGGCTTGCAATAGGGCTTTAGAGTCAAAATTTGGTAAATGCGCTTCGCCTGCAGCATACACGTCTGTCAACACCACTAAATCGGGGGGTAATAACGCTTGAACAAACTCATCAAATAAATCACGGGTACGCGTATAACGGTGTGGTTGAAACACCAACACCAGTCGTTGCTCAGGAAAAGCCGCCTTGGCGGTTTCAATGGTCGCTACCAATTCCGTAGGATGATGCCCATAATCGTCCACTAACGTAACCTGTTTTCCTCCCACCCTGCGTTTGGGGTACACTTCAAAACGTCGGCCAACCCCTCCAAACTCTCGAAGAGCTTGCTGAATCGCCTCAACGGACACCTCTATTTCCAAAGCAATGGCAATGGCCGCCAACGCATTCAATACATTATGACGGCCTGGGGTATTCAACACCACATCAAAACTTTGTTCGCGCCCAACCAACACCTGAAACCGCATACTCAAGCCATCAGCCTGCACATTAATCGCTCGAATGTCTGCTGTCTCTGAAAAACCATAGGTTGTGAACTTTCGCGTTAGCCTTGGCAACATTGCACGCACATTTTCATCGTCCACACATACAATTGCCAATCCGTAAAAAGGCAAACGGTGAATAAATTCAACAAAAGTATTTTCCAGGTTTTGATAATCCCCCTGATAAGTCTCCATGTGATCTTCATCAATATTGGTGACCACCGACATCATTGGAGATAAATGTAAAAAAGACGCATCCGATTCATCGGCTTCCGCCAATAGATAACGGCTGGCTCCCAAACGCGCATTGGCACCCACTTGATTGAGTTGCCCGCCAATCACAAACGTAGGATCCATGCCTCCCTGCGTTAAAATCGCGGCCGCTAAACTGGTGGTGGTGGTTTTGCCATGCGTTCCCGCAATGGCAATACCAAACTGCATTCGCATCAACTCTGCCAACATTTCTGCACGAGGAATCACAGGCACTCGCGCCTTTTTTGCCCAATCGACTTCTAAATTTCCTTCTGCAATGGCGGTCGAAACCACCACCACATCGCTCTGTTTAACATGCTGCGCTCCATGTCCTAATTGAATGAGCGCTCCCAATGCCTCAAGCCGAACCACCGTCGGATTTTGCCGAATATCCGAACCACTGACGGTGTAACCCAAATTTAAACAAACTTCCGCAATGCCAGCCATTCCTACGCCACCAATGCCCACAAAATGAATTTGTTTTACCTGATCTTTCATAACCACAACAACTTTCTTAATTTCATGCGCATATGATACTCTAATCACTAAGGAAGTTCTGGGAATAAAAAGGATTACAAAGAGTTCATCGCTCTTTGTAACTGAATGATAAATTGCTCTGAAGTCATGCGATGTGTTCTTCTAACCAATCGAACGGCTTGCCCTTTTTCTTGTCCATCCTGTATAACAAAGAGCATCGGGTAACCAATTACATTAAATTGCTTTGCCAAATTAGCCGAGTCCGCATCTCGTTCTGGATTGATTTTAACCGCAATCAAAGAATCATTAATAAACTGTTTTACATCAGGTGAAGCTAATAAATCTGCTTTTAATACCTTACAACTGCCACACCAATCGGTATAAAACAAAACAAGAATCGGTTTTTCCGTCTGCTGGTGTTGTGTTATGGCTTTGCCATACCCTTCCGCCTGACTCAACCAATCTTTTAAGCTCACATCTTTCGATAGATTTTTTAGCCCATTAAAAATAACAAAAGCCCCGACTAAAACGACAACAAAAATAATCCCTTTTTTATTCATTTACCGCTCCCAACAGTTCATTCTGATCTAAGCTAGAAAAGCATTGAAACATTATCATTAGTAATATACTCTACCTAACAAGCTAAACGTACCACACAGGAGAGCATTATGAAACCAAAGATAAGTTCAAGCCCCTTTATTACCTACGCTTTCCTCGCAACACTGACGCTTGGTCTACTTTCGCTTACGGCTTGCAGCGAACAATCGGCCAATCTTAATGCCACTGCCACCCCTACTAAAGCCATTACCGTTTACAAATCCCCCACTTGTGCCTGCTGCACCACCTGGGAGGAACATTTAACAATGGAAGGGTTTAAGGTCACCTCTGAAAAACGTCATGATATGACTCAAATCAAAAAAAATCATGGAGTAAAGCGTAATTTGGCCTCGTGCCACACGGCGATTATTGAAGGCTATGTGATTGAAGGTCATGTACCCGCTTCGGACATTAGAAAATTATTGGCACAACGACCTAAAGGAGTGGTGGGATTAACCGCGCCTGGAATGCCACAAAAGTCTCCGGGAATGCAGCCTCATGGCAAAGAGCCAAAAGGCTACGATGTATTAAGCTTTGATAAAAATGGAAAAACGGAACTGTTTACGTCTTATAGATAATCCTTACATAGAAACGTAAAAAATAGTGTCCGGATTTGGGGATTACAACAACATCGCTTTGGCTTCGCCAATCGAGTAAACCAACCGATCAATATCCGCAAAACTGTTGTACACACCAAATGATGCTCTGATGGTTGCGGGCACATTAAAGTGTTGCATCACGGGCATGGCACAGTGGTGACTGGCGCGAACTGCCACGCCATCTTGATCCATTAACGTCGCCATATCGTGCGGGTGAATGCCGTCAATAATAAACGAAATAACGCCGCCTTTATACTCGGCTTCCCCAATGATTCTCAACCCTTCAATTTGCTTTAATTGCTCGGTGGCATAGGCCAATAACTCGGCTTCATACGCCGCAACGCGATCCAGCCCAATGGCGTGTAAAAAATCCATCGCCGCCGCCAATCCAATTGCACCCGCAATATGTGGTGTACCCGCTTCAAACTTATAAGGCAATACATTGTATTCGGTCTTTTCAAAGGTCACCGAATAGATCATATCACCCCCACCTTGATACGGCGGCATCACTTCAAGCAGCGCTTCTTTGGCATACAAAATACCAATGCCCGTTGGGCCATACATTTTATGCCCAGACAGCGCATAAAAGTCACAATCCAAATCTTGCACATCCACGGTCATGTGTGGCGTGGCTTGTGCGCCGTCCACCAACACTTTTGCACCGACGGAATGCGCAATGTCGACCATCTCTTTAATGGGGTTAATCGATCCCAATGCATTCGACATGTGAGTGACCGCCAATAACTTGGTTTTTTCATTCACCAACCCTTTTAACGCGTTTAAGCACACTTCCCCTTTTTGGTTGATTCTCAACACAATTAAACGAATCCCTAACTGGTCTCGCAATAACTGCCAAGGCACAATATTGGAATGATGCTCCATCTCGGTCACGATGATTTCATCGTCTTCTTTTAAGTTGGCACGTGCCCAACTTTGTGCCACCAAATTAATCGCTTCGGTCGTACCTCGAACAAACACCACCTCTTTCGTGGAACGCGCGTTTAAAAAAACACGCGCTGTCTCACGTGCGCCTTCATAAAGCTCGGTGGCCCGTTCACTTAAACCATACACACCTCGGTGCACATTGGCATTTTGCACGCGATAATAGGTATCAATGGCCTCAATCACACATAACGGTTTTTGAGAGGTCGCACCATTGTCTAAATACACGAGGGGCTGACCGTTTTCCGTTTGGTCTAAAATTGGAAATTGCGCTCTAATCTGTGAAAAATCGAAACGGGTTTCTGACATTAGGACATTCCCCTTGAAAAATAACCACCCGACAAAAGCGCATTGGACAATACATCCCCCACCCAGTGCCTTACCTCTGGACGATTAATGGTCTCAACAGGCTCCATCAAAAAGGCTTTGGTAATCATTTCAATCGCTTGATTTCGAGGAATGCCACGCGCTTGTAAATAAAAAATTTGATCGTGATTAATCTGTCCCGTTGCCGAACCGTGCGAACATTTAACGTCATCCGCATAAATTTCCAACTGCGGTTTGGCGTTCATTTTGGCGGTATTTGAAAGCAATAAATTTTTATTGTCCATCTGACCATCGGTTTTTTGTGCTTGACGATCAACTTTGATCATGCCGTTAAATACCCCCACGGCCGAATCCGCCAAGACGTATTTATGCAATTGACGACTGGCACCCCAAACGTGATTGTGTTCCGTATCGGTACGCGAATCAACCACCTGCTTTTGAGAAGCTAAACACGCGCTATTTTGACTGTTTTCAATATGATCGCCATCCATTAATAAGTGATTTTGGTGACGCGAAAGCACACTACCCATACCGGCATAAAACGTATTAAAGTCACTGTTATCTGCTTGAGACACAAACTGGGTATGAAAATAAAACCCTTCATTTGCTTGTTGCTGCAACACGACTTGACGCACTCTGGCCGACGCGGCCACCTCAATATTGGTGACCACATTGGTACACGCCTCAACCCCCTCAAACGCAACAAATTGTTGAATCAAGGTCAGTTCGGCATTCTCAGCCACTTGAACCTGATTGGTTACGTTGCTGATTTGATTGGCTTGTGTCTGAACATTCACCACCAACAAAGGCGTTTCAATCGAATGGTTTGGGGCGACACTCACCTCAAAGCCATCCTGTAATAAAGCTTGATTCAACCCCACAAAAGGTTCATTACCCAGCACATCATCCGAATGCAATACATCACCTACATCCAAATCATTGGTTTTCTGCAACCGTTCATGCGTTCGTTGAATAAAAATCCCCTTGGGCAAACACGATAAATCATCCGATAAGTCAGTACAAAATAAACCATCGACAAAAACCAATTTAATCACCTCAAAATCAGGCAACAGGGGGGGGAGAAAATTTTGAATCGAGTTTAAATCAACATGCGTCACGGCATTTAAAGAAGGCATTTCAAAGCGTTTTTGTACAAAGTTTACTAATTTTGTATACTGCCAATCTTCATCACGTTGTGTTGGGAACGCCTGTTTTAACAAAGTCGCCTGTGCACGTTTACGCGCGTCAACCACGTCGGCAGATGCCTCTAGCAAGTTTACATGCTCAGACAAATTCACATAGTGCTCAACCGCGGCTTGCGCTACAGGAGACACCTTTCGAGTATTCTTTTTCGACATCTTATTCAAAACTTCCTTAATCGGCCTTCGCATGACGGTATTGTTTGATAATTTCATCGTAACCCTGCTCTTCCAGCTCATGCACCAATTCAAATCCACCTGATTTGATGATTTTGCCATCGTACAATACATGCACATGGTCGGGCTTAACGTAATCTAATAAGCGTTGATAATGGGTGACCACAATAAAACTTCGATCATCAGAACGCAGTGCATTAATGCCATTGGCGACCAAACGCAAGGCATCAATGTCCAAGCCCGAATCGGTTTCATCTAAAATGCACAACTTGGGTTGCAATAACGCCATTTGAAAAATATCATTGCGTTTTTTCTCCCCCCCTGAAAAACCAACGTTTACCGAACGTTCCAGTAAATCAGGATGCATCTCCAATAACTCAATTTTATCTTTTGCGTAAGCATCAAAATCAAACATATCCAAAGGCGGCAAGCCCTGCTCTTCTCGTACCGAATTTACCGCTGTTTGCATAAACAACTTATTACTTACGCCGGGAATTTCCACGGGGTATTGAAACGCCAAAAACACCCCTTTACGAGCACGTTCTTCAGGGTCTAAATCCAAGAGCTCTTCACCCTCAAAGGTTACTGAACCGCCGGTTACTTCATACGCATCACGACCAGCCAATACACTGGCCAAGGTACTTTTTCCAGCCCCATTCGGCCCCATAATGGCATGTACCTCACCGGGCTGGATATCCAGATTCAATCCTTTTAAAATCGGTTTTTCATCAATTTGTGCTTGAAGGTTTTTTATTTCTAATAACATGGCAACTTCTTCTTAAAATTATGTGTAACGACGGCTCAAATGTCGTTTGGAAAAGGGCTAAATAGTAATGCCACTTTTACCCAACCGACCCTTCTAAACTAATGGCCAATAACTCTTCGGCCTCTTGTGCAAACTCCAATGGCAATTCACTAAACACCTCTTTACAAAAGCCGTTTACAATCATCGAAATCGCATCCTCTTCTCGAATTCCACGCTGTTTACAATAGAACAGCTGATCTTCACCAATGCGCGACGTGGTTGCTTCATGCTCTACTTGTGCCGTGGCATTCTCTACCTCAATGTAAGGAAACGTATGTGCGCCACACTGATCACCAATTAACATGGAATCGCACTGAGTAAAGTTTCGTGCCCCATCCGCACTGGGCAAAATTTTAACCAGTCCACGGTAAGTGTTATCACTTTTTCCTGCCGACAAGCCTTTTGAAATAATGGTACTGCGCGTGTTTTTACCAATATGAATCATCTTGGTACCCGTATCGGCTTGCTGACGGCGATTGGTCAATGCCACCGAGTAAAATTCACCAATCGAATACTCCCCCTTCAAAATACAACTTGGGTATTTCCATGTAATGGCCGAGCCCGTTTCCGCTTGAGTCCAAGACAACTTTGCATTTTTGCCTTCGCAAATACCACGTTTGGTCACAAAATTTAAAATACCACCTTTGCAATCCTCATCACCAGGATACCAATTTTGAACGGTCGAATATTTTACCTCCGCATCGTCCAATACAATCACCTCAACCACCGCCGCATGTAACTGATAGGTATCTCGAACCGGAGCAGAACACCCCTCTAAATAGCTGACATAACTACCCTTATCCGCCACCACAATCGTACGTTCAAACTGCCCTGTTTTGGCTTCGTTAATTCGAAAATAGGTTGATAAATCAATCGGACAACGCACCCCTTCTGGAATATAAACAAACGTACCATCAGAAGCCACGGCAGAATTTAATGCCGCAAAATAGTTATCGTGATACGGCACTACTGTACCCATATATTTTTGAATCAGCTCTGGATAATCTTGCACCGCTTCCGAAAAAGAGCAAAAAATAATCCCCAACTCCGCCAAATCTTCACGTTTTGTTGTGGAAACCGAAATAGAATCAAAAATGGCATCCACCGCAATATTGGCATCATCACCCATAATCGGTACACCCAGCTCCGCAAACGCCTTCGCCACTTCCGGATCAATCGCCTGCTCACCTTCCGACCCCTCGTCCGAACAAGCACCGCCACAACTTGGCGCAGAATAGTAACTGTAATCCTGATAATCCAACGGCGTGTATTCCGCTTTTGCCCAATGCGGCTCTTCTAGTGTCTGCCAATGTTTAAACGCCTTTAAACGAAACGCCAACATCCATTCCGGCTCATTCTTCTTAGCCGAAATCGCACGCACCACCGCCTCATTCAACCCCTTTTCAAAGGTATCAACCTGAGTCGAGGTAAAAAACCCCTCTTTATAATGCTGATTTTTATCCAAAAGATCATTGATCTCTTGATA
>WFPP01000091.1 GCA_015487495.1 Thiomicrorhabdus sp. | reverse complement strand
CAAACGACCTGCGTGTCAAGCGAGGTATGTTCATGCAACTGTAAAAAATAGTTGCGTTGGTCACGACTGGCGGCAAATAAAGCAAATTTTGTCATATCATTGGCTCTTTTAAGCTCATTAGTGCCCCCCAAACATCATTCACACTCAGTCCTTCTAATGAACGTTCTTCCGTCTCTTTATTGGGAAATTGTTTCAAGTAGTCTGGAGCACAAGGGGACGCTAAACGCACGACGTTCTCACCATCGGCCCCCACCAATTTAGGATCAGTTACTCGATACAAAACCACCATTGGCACCTCCAGCGCCGCCGCCACATGCGAAAGCCCCGTATCCACCGAGATGACATGTTGTGCAAACGCTAATAACTGTGCCACCGTATTCAAACTCAAAGGCTGTTCGGGAACCCAGCTCATCCCTTTAGGGGCTGTTTTAGCAATGCGTAAGGCACGCAATCGCTCCTCTTCATTGCCCCACAGCAAAACCACTCTTTGCCCCGATGCATTAACACGCGCCAATAAAGCAATCCAGTTCTCTTCCGGCCAATATTTGCTTTCCCACGTGGTGCCATGCAAAAACACCCCATAAGCCTCCGACTGAAATAGCTCTGGCAAAACAGTTGGCTTGCGCCAAGTGGCGGTATCTAAACCATACACAATGGGCGCATAAGGCGGTAACGCATAATCCAATGCGCCCGAAAATAGCCTACGAATACGCTCAATGGCATGTAAGTTTTTGCTCACAGCGTGTTTTTGCTGATAAAACAGACTCGCCAAAGGTTCTCGAATACTTGACCAGTCGTAACCGGCTCTAGAAATCGCTTTTTTTTGAGCGGTTTTTTTGGCTACCCATGCACTTTTTAATAACCCTTGGGCATCTAAAACTAGGTCGTACTGAGTTTGGTTAATGCCGTCAAAAAATGCCTTTATCTCTGCACGAGTCTTTGATGAAAATACGCTTTTTCGCCATTGTCTTAAACGAATGGGATACACCTTATCCACCACCGGATGCCATGCCGCAATGTCCGCAAAACTTTCCTCCACCACCCAGTCCACCGTTAACTCAGGCAAGGCCGCCTGTGCATCAGATAAAGCTGGAAAGGTATGAAATACATCACCCATAGACGACATTTTAATCAGCAAGATTCGCACGCATTCTTCTCTCTATTGCCCGTGTTTCATGAGCCATGTTAAGTAGGCGGTTACGCCCTCTTCCACCGTTTTAAACGGTTTATCGTACCCTGCTTCACGCAATCGGGTGTTGTCCGCCTGCGTGTAACTTTGATACGCGCCTTTTAAGTGCTCTGGAAATGGGATATATTCAATTTCTCCCTTACCATGAAAATCAATCACCGCTTGCGCCACATCTTTAAATGGTTGCGCTTTGGCTGGGCCTAAATTAAAAATACCCGATTTATCAGGGTGTTCTGCAAACCATAAATTAACCGACACCACATCATCCACATAGACAAAATCACGGGTTTGCATCCCTTCACCGTAGCCATCATAAGCACCAAATAGTTTAACGTTCTCACCCGCCAAAATTTGATTGTGTAGTTTAAACGCCACGCTCGACATATCGCCTTTGTGTTGTTCCCGTGGGCCATAGACATTAAAGTAACGAAACCCCACAATTTGGCTTTTGGCATGAGGCAAAATACGGCGGACATATTGGTCAAACTGAAACTTAGAATAGCCATAGACGTTCAGCGGTTTTTCATATTGTCGTTCTTCAATAAACGTAGGGCCATCGCCATAAACAGAGGCCGAAGAGGCATATAAAAAAGGAATATCGTGCTCTAAGGCGTAATTTAAAACATCCTTAGAGTATTCATAATTATTGTCCATCATGAATTTACCATCCCATTCCGTGGTCGAAGAACATGCGCCTTCATGGTAAATAGTGTCGATTTGTGGCAAGCCCTGATCGGCAAACATCCGTTGCTGAAAATCCTCTTTATCCAAATAATCCGCAATGTCACAATCCGCAATGTTCATAAATTTGTGCCCATCGCTCAAGTCGTCCACCACAATAATATCGGTACGCCCTTGTTCATTTAATGCTTTTACAATATTGCTGCCAATAAAGCCTGCCCCACCTGTTACTACAATCATAATTCCACACCTATCCATCGTTTATAAATGACCGCACCCCATACCAGCATAGCCACTATTAAGGCTAATAATACCGCCGCAGAGCCTTGGTCTTTTGCGCGTCCAGACAACACATGGTACTCTTCTCCAATGCGATCCACCACCGATTCAATCGCCGAATTTAGCAACTCAACCAGCAACACCAGCAACAATACAGCAAGCAGTGCCACCACCTCCCAAACCGTTTGCCCTAACCAAAAAGCGATTGGGGTCAAAACCAAACACAAGAGCGCTTCTTGCCGAAAGGCGGCTTCATGTTGCCAACTGGCTTTTAAACCTTTCCAAGAATACCCCAATGCAAACCACACACGTTTCAGCCCAGTATGAGGTGACTTCATCGCATTTCCTTATCGTAATCTTTACCATAAATGATTCTTGGTTTTGGTTGATATTCCTCAGAACACAAGGTTCGTTCAGGCCTTAATAAGCTGCTTTCTACCTGCATAAAACACAAGCCAAAATGAAAATAGTCATCCAATAAAACAGGCTGATGTTGGTTGGCTTTTAAACGTTGATCAGTTTCATTAAATTCAGTTTGGTAAGCTCGATTACGCCAAAAAACAAAAGGAATTTCAACCGTATGGCGAGTTGCCCCATCTGGACCGTGCCCTTTAAAATCTTTGCTATCAAACACCTCTTCGCCATGATCGGCAAAAAAACTTAATGCCGCGACCCCTTCCACCTGACGAAGGGAGGTTAATATTTGACCTAAAACACCATCGGTATAACGCACGGAATCATCATACGTATTAATCCACTCCAATTCAGTTTGAGAGGGGTCAGGGCGGTAAGCCTGTACCCCTTTTTGATCTGTAAAAAATGCCTCTTCGGCTGGGTAACGATTACGATACTGTAAATGACTGCCCATTAAATGTACAAAAATCACTTTATGCGGCGCGTTATCTTCCAGTGCTTTTTGAATCACAGGCAACAAATAACCATCATAACGATGGGTCATCACTCCATGAAAATCATGACTAATAAAGTGTTCAACGTCTGCCAAAGAAGCAATGGCGGAGGTTGGACGTCTTAAAGGCTGTTGATTTGAAATCCACCAGGTTTTAAACCCTGCTTTTTTTACCCCCCCTAATAGACTGATGGCATTTTGTACACTCAAGTTATTTTGAGTATCGACTTCTGTGAGTGCCAAATTTAAAGAGGGGTGGGTTTGAGCAAAAGGAGACACAGCATCATCAAATGCAATTAATTCTGATTTTAACCGCATTAAATTCGGCGACGTTTCACGCGAATAGCCATAAAGCTGTACATGGTTACGATTCACCGATTCCCCTATCACCACCACATAGGTTTGAGGAGTCGATGAACGCATGACGGCACTAAATTCTTTGGTTTGGTACAACTGTTGGCGCGCGTTAATATCCACCTCAATGCTTTCTCGTCCCGAAGAGTAGTCAATGGCCACCCCCGAAAACCCTGGCAACACATCAAAAGTACGCCCACGTTGATGAATTTGCTGAATGGAAACCAAAATCATGACGACCCCAAGCGCCGCAAAGACTTTTTCGCGCCGACGCTCAGGGGCTTTGAATAAAATCCCTTTTAACGAGTAGTAAGCAATGATCCAATAGAGACCCAATAAGGCGATATTTTCCAAAGAGGCATACGCAAATAAAAATTCAAGACTCTCTTTTGAATCCGTTAACGCCATGGCTTCAAACGAAGCACTGGTAAATACACCACCAAATGTCACCGCATACAAAATATCCAAACTGCCAGACAAAACAAATAAAAACAGCACACCTAATAACAGTTTTTGCAACACCGTGTGCCTAAAAAGGTACGCAACGCCCCCAATTAGCAGCACCCAGCCCAATCGAGAATTCAACTCCGAACTGCGAATAAAATCCGAATAAGCATACATAATCAGCAGCGGGAAAAAAAGCACAAAAAATGCCGACCACCAATGAGAGCGAACTACCTTTGACACAAAGACCTCAAAATCAATCACAAAAAAAGCAATTCTATCATTTCACCCCATTAAAAGGGTAAAATAGCGCCCTTCTTAAACGATTTTAAAAGACACATTATGGCTCAACTGAACACCCGATGGGGACGAATCAAAGCACATCTTGAGGCGTGGTTTATTGACCATGAAGTGTTGCGCGTTCTATTTCGTAACTTTTATGCGCTGTCCGACAAAGCCTACCGAAGCAACCACCCTTCGCCTGCATTTATTAAAAAAATGCATAAAAACCATAACCTTAAAACCATCATTAGCTTACGTCGTGCCGATAGCACGGGGCAATATTTACTGGAAAAAGAGACCTGCGATCAATTAGGCATTACGCTGTGCCACATTCCAATGTCCTCCCGCAGCTTGCCTGATGTAGAGAATATTTTAAAAGCTAAGGCCTTATTAGAAACCGCAGAATATCCCATTTTAATTCATTGCAAATCAGGTGCGGATCGAGCAGGATTGCTGAGTGTTTTTTATGAGCATTTTATTGAGCACAAATCCATTGAAGAGTCTTTAAAACAACTCAGCATGAAGTACGGCCACTTTCGCTGGGCAGAAACCGGAAAAT
>WFPP01000090.1 GCA_015487495.1 Thiomicrorhabdus sp. | reverse complement strand
TTATTTAGTCCATTTTAGTCAATTTTAATAAGCCCTTGTTGCAAAGCTTTGGCAACGGCATGTTGTCGATTGTTTGCTTTGAGTTTTTGAATAATATTTTGTACATGACATTTAACGGTGGATGGGCTTAGGCAAAGCGTATCGCTTATTTCTTGGTTGGTTTTCCCTATAAAAACCCATTGCAATACTTCTATTTCACGCTGTGAAAGTGTTGAGTCTTGATTTTTTGACTGTGTTATTTTTAATTGTTTTGTGTCGAGTTTTGGAATAAGGGTGGATAGCTTTTGTTTAATGGCAGGAGTTTTAGTATAAGCTGAATGTAGGTGTGGCACTAAAATACTCATTAAGTGAATATGGTGGTGTTTTATGCCATGCGCAATATTGGCAAAACCAAAGTAGGAGGTGCAATGCTTGCCGCAGTCAAGTACTCCGTGAGACATTACATTTTGAATATTAAAATTTTGATAAAAGGCCATTTGTTCTGTTGTAAATTTAGGGTTTGAATGTTGAATATCCAGTACTTGCGGTGTTTGGGTTTTTAACCAGCGTAAGGACATAGGGGAGATGACTTGGCCATCATTATCAACAATAGTAGACATGAACTCGGAAGGCAATCCATTGTTTAGATAAGAAATGACTTTCATTGAATAGTCATCTCGGATGCCAATGCCGCAGGCCATCATGTCATACTCTATGAGGTTTTTGGTGTGGTATAGAATATTTTCAAATTCAATCATTGAGTCGGCACAAAGGCAGAGTTCGATGATTTCGATGGCTTTATGTTTATAGGGCTTACTTAAGTGTCCTGAATTCAGCTGACGCATTTTTACTCTTTTGGTTATTTAAGTTTAAGTTGTTTTCGCAGTTGATTTATCATTTTTAATGTAAGTAATGTTAGCATGTTTGGCGGTACTATTGCTTATAATAATCCCTTGTTTTTATTAAGGTTTTATGTGGTTAGTTATCATCTAGCCACATGTTAATTTGTTTTAAGTTTGACAGTAATAAATGCCCAGTGGCTTGTTTTAGTTTTAAGTTATTTAATATGTAATCATAGCGTGCTCGTTGATAATCACGTTGTGTACGGTAGAGTTCTTTATTGGCTTGAAGCACGTCAAATGTCGTGCGCATGCCTTCGTTATAACCTGCTTGAATGGCTTCGATGGCTTGCTTGTTAGAGCGTACGGCTTGCTTTAAAGCTCTGATGCGCGCTATGCTTGCCATGACACCAAGGTAGGCTTTTCGTGTTTGGGTGCGTACGTTACGAATAGTACTTTCTAGTTTTTTTTGATGTTGGTTGAATGTCTGCGTGGCGGTTTGTGTTTTAGAGTTGATTAGACCGCCTTGATAAATAGGCATTTCCAGTTGCAGTCCGACGGTACGGTCTTCGGTTTCACTGTCTCCAAAATTTCCTCCACCTGAGTTGGATTTTGAATATTTAAGGATTAAATCGAGTGTAGGGTAATGTCCAGCACGTTGTTTTTTTATGTCTTGGCGCAAGCGTTCATTATTGTGGCGCAAGGCAATGATTTCGAGGTTATTTTTTAGTGCTACAGACTCCCAGTGTGTAATATTTAATGGCACGGGTGCTGTTAAAGTTTGCATTTTATTGAGGGGGGCTAAATTTTCATGATATTGGTTGGTTATTTTACGAAGTGCTTCTAAGCTGTTTTGATGTTTATTTTGCGCTTCAATCTCTAATGCAATGGTAGAATCAAGTCGTGCTTGAGTTTCATAAAGGTCTGTAATGGCAGAAAGTCCTGCTTCTAAACGATTTTTGACTTGTTCAAGTTGCCTTTGAATGGTGTGTTTTTCGGCGATAACAAATCGTAAATTATCTTGTGCAGCCAATATATCAAAATAACGTTCGGCCACTTGAATCATTAGGGATTGTTTTGCAGATTCTAATTCTATATTGCTTTGTTTAATACGTTGGTCTGCTTGTTTATAACGAATATTATTCTCATATCGAAACAGTGATTGCGTGAGGGTTAAGGAGTAGCCTTGACTGTTGTAGTCCTCTTCTCCATCAAATTGTGACACCTCATAGGTGCGTTTTTGAGCATTATTGGTGATATTACCACTCATGCGAATGTTGGGCAGTAATGGGGATAGATCTTGTTTTTTCATTTCTACGGCAATGTCATAGGACAATTCAACTTGTTTAAGATCGGGGTCTGATTGGAGTGCGAGTTGGTAAATATCTAATAAATGCTCTCTTGCAAAACTATGCGATATAACATTTTGATTTATCACAATGCTTAATAATATTGTTTTAAGTATCTTGGTTACCATATTGCACCCACGGGAGGGAGTTCTGTAGGGGGCTTTTGTGCGGATAGGTCAATGACTCGGTCAGCTAAAGCAATGGTTTCTTTTCGGTGTGCAATAATAACTCGTGTGATGGACATCTCTTTGATACTGCTGTTAATAATGCTTTCAGTGTGGGTATCAAGGTGACTGCTGGCTTCGTCTAAAAACAATATTTTAGGGTTAACATACAAGGCTCTGGCTAGAAATATTCTTTGCTTTTGTCCACCAGACAATGTGGTTCCCATATCGCCAACTAAGCTGTTATATCCCATGGGCATTTGGGATATTTCATTATGAATGGCCGCCATTTGAGCAGCGGTTTGTACGCGTTGCATATCTAT
This sequence comes from Thiomicrorhabdus sp., assembly GCA_015487495.1. Lineage (GTDB taxonomy): Bacteria > Pseudomonadota > Gammaproteobacteria > Thiomicrospirales > Thiomicrospiraceae > Thiomicrorhabdus. Next base: position 660 of record WFPP01000090.1, on the reverse strand, counting down.
TTGAGGGTCTGAGAAGGCAATGTTTTCGGCAATGGAGCCTGCGACTAAGCAATCTTCTTGCATAACGGCGGCAATTTGCGTTCTCAGTGAAGTCGTGTCGATTTGTGTAATATTAGTTTTGTCATACAATACATCCCCTGAAGTGGGGGGGAATAACCCGAGTAATACTTTAAGCAGAGTGGATTTTCCGCAGCCCGATGCGCCAACAATCACAATGGTTTCACCTGAGGTAATGGTAAAGTTTAGGTTTTGAAAGACATAAGGCTCGTTTTCAGCATAGCGAAAATAGAGGTTTTTGACCTCTATTTCACCTTTTAGTGCAAGGGGTTTACCTAATAATTGTGCATTATTCTGTTCTATTTCAGCATGCACAATATCGGATACACGTTCTAAATCCACGCCTGCTAATTTAAATTCAACCAGTATGTCAATGAGTGCTGAAACTTTACCGGTAAATTGCGTTTGGTAGGAAAAGAAGGCGTATAACATTCCAATGGAAAACACACTGTCCATGATTTCTTGTGCACCTACCCAAACAATTAATACACCAGCAATCGGAAAGACCGTTTGATTAATGGCTGCAATAATAATTTCTAGTTTGCCTAATTTTATGCCAGCATTAAGTGAGGCGGCATACTGATTTAACCACATGGATTCACG
>WFPP01000089.1 GCA_015487495.1 Thiomicrorhabdus sp. | reverse complement strand
CCGATTGGGTTCATTGTAGTGTGATTTGGCTCTAAATACCCTAACAATTCAATACTCATAACCCCCCTGTTATTTTTTGACCCCTTTTTCCATCTATTTTTGGCTGATTTCAACGGATTTCAGACGATTTTCCCTTATTAAACGCATCCAGTTTACTCAGTCCGTTTGACTGCTAAAAAAAGGGAAGGGCAGGGTCGCATTACCTCAAGAAACACCTCCCACTGCTCTTGTGCTTTGAGATGACTCAAATCGCCTTCGTATCGGTTCAATTCGAGTTTGAACAATCTTCAACACCCCACCGCAACCCGAACACGTGATGGACGCACGAGGGGTTAGCCGAGCCTTCCATGGCGTGACATGAACATTAAGCAAATAATGCAACATCTTAATCAATTTTTTACTGTTCGGATGCAACAACCCATATTCTCGAGCACGTCTAAATCGGCGGGGCAATACATGTTGCAAAATAAGCCGAATAAACTCAACCCCCGATAAGGTTCGTTTTTTATACCGTTTTGTTTTACTGTCTTTATACCGAAAAGTGACCTCTTCGTCCGTATAAGATAAAGGGGTCAAGATAAAGGGGTCAAAGCCCTTTACTGTGAACAACTTAACGCCTAAAGCAAGTATTTTGGTCTTCCACGCTGTAGCTTTCCTATTCTTTGCTCGATAACTAACTCTATTCCAGCAAAGACAGGTGAGTGGTTTCTACCACGCTGAACACAAGTTACCAACAAAAAAGGGCTTTGACCCCTTTACTCTTTACTGGACCCTTTACTGTTGCTTGATTGATGATTGAACACCTACATATCAAAACGAGGAACTCGCTTTTTTTCAAGAGTAGTGTCAGATTAAGTCGTAACTTTTACAATTGAATATAAGGGGGGGAAGTTTTTGGGAGCAAACGTATTTTAGGACCGACATTGGCCATAGAGCGGTTTCAAGAGAAAAATAACCATACCTCTTTTTTATTTTCACTCCTTTTAAAAAGCACCTGTTCTGTGCTTTTTTTATGCTTCAATCTGCGGTATAGTGGAGAACAAAATTTGTTTTATTTTTATGAATATTCTGCACAAGTTCTTATCTAACGTAAACAAGGAACCCTCCCATGGCAATGGATACGGTACACAATTATTATGAACGTCTCGTCGTCAATGAGATTAAAGAAAACTATGCTGACAAAGTGGATGAAAATCAAGCCGCTGATATGGCCTGTATTGCATTAAATCGTATGCCTCCCCGCTATATTCGATACGATATTGATATGTCCTTTTACATGTCTGCGGATGAATATTACGACATTCAAAAACGCATTACCAAGGCGGTAAAAAAAGCCTATAAAAAAGTCAAAACTTAACACGTTATTTGCGCTTTACCTGTTTTTATAGGTTTTTTTACATTTTTCTCCCCCCCTAAGAGCCTACCCCTATCCTGTTGATTTTATTAATAAACAAATCTTCTATACTCCAGTGCACTGAATTTATACCATAAAATTTAACACACGCCATTTTGGATGATTATAATGATGCTACAATTTACCTAGTTTTATTTTTATGACGACTACAAATCATCAAGGAACCATCAGATGACACTGACTCAACGTATTATTCTTGCCGTTTTATTTATTATCCCAATCTTTGCCATTGGATTTTTTATTGCCCAAGGGGACGAAGAACCTTTTTTGGAAGAAGTGCCTGCCAAACAAAATTTACCGGCTGTATCTAACTCAGATGCGCTTCCCCCAAACCACCCTGATCCGCAAACTCAAATTCGTGCCATGATTGAAGAAATCAAGCAAAAAATGGCGCTTAAACAACATGAATTTGCCGACATCATTTTATTAGGCCGAGCTTATATGATGCTAAAAGATTTTCATAAAGCAGCAGAAACATTTGAAGAAGCTCTGTTGATTGAACCCAATAGCTTGGATGCCCTGCTCCCTTTGGCTGATGTATTGGGGGTGGTTCAAGAAGGCCAATTAACTGGCCGCCCTTATGAGCTACTGCAACGTGCGCTAAAAATTGACCCCAATGCCCCGATGGCTTTATGGCTGATTGGCAATGCTGAAATGCAAATGAATAATCCTGAACAAGCCGCAGAATATTGGACCAAGTTATACTATTACTTTCCAGAAGGTTCTGATAACCGAATGAAAATTAAGCAACAACTGGCCAGTATCGGTAAAGAACCTGCACCACAAGCGATAAATACAGGGGCGGAACCCGCGCAAACTGAAACTCAAACTCCAGTAGCCAATCAGTCTATTTTAATTATGCTAGACATTTCACCTGAAATAAAAGAGAAACTAAAAGGCACAACGGCCTTTATTTATGCCAAATCTCAAACTGGTATGCCAATGCCTATTGTTGCAAAAAAAATTCCAGGTGAAGCATTAACCAGTGCCATTACCTTAACCGAAGCAGATCAATTAAGACCAGATCGCAAATTAAAAGACATTGCTAACATTAAAGTGGGCATTAAAATTTCTCACCAAAAAAATGTAGACAACAAAGCTGAAATTTTCAGAATAGAAGAAAATCTGCCTGAATCAAGAAAAGTGAACTTTGTCATTCAATTTTAAAATGAATTAAAACCCAAAAAAACCTGCTGATAATAACCAAAGAGAAGCGTCTTTGGTTATTATCAGCTTTTTTTGTTCCCCCCCCCTCTCCTATCTTCATTTGACTTCAATCTCACAAGCACTCGCAGTAACCTCCTTTTATCAACGATAAACATTCTTTATCTATACAAAAAACTATCTAATATAAAGATTAGATTGACTAATCTTATTTCGTAATAAGATATACAATCTCTTTAAAGTATGAGAAACTTTCTTCGTAATATTAACCGCTTTCCTTTTATTGGGGGTTTTTATTGGGTTTATTGACACCCCAAAATAAAAGAAAAGCATGATGGCTTCAAAAGAGGATAATATGAAACAAACCAAATTAATCTTAATTGGAAGCGTCCTATTTGCTTCCAGCATTTTTGTAAATGTTGCCCATGCAACAACCATCATTGATCGCGCAACAATGCTCGCCAATACTTGTGCTGGATGTCATGGTACAAATGGCATTAGCCAAGGACCTTTAACGCCTTCTATTGCTGGATTGCCTAAATCATATCTTTCAGAATCCATGCATGATTTTGCATCAGGAAAACGTGCTTCTACCGTTATGCAACGCATTGCAAAAGGTTATACAGAGGCAGATATTCAAGCCTTATCAGAATATTTTTCAAAGCTGCCTGATGAAAAAAGCCTGAAAGCAGCAAAAAAAGAAACAAACCATTCTCATCATGGGCATAACCACTAACATTTAAGGAAATAGACAGATGACACAAATATCAAGAAGAGACCTCCTTAAAGGCTCAGCGATTACTGCCGTTGGCGCCACAACAGGACTTGCAACCATTGCCACCGCATCAGATCATAGCAAACACTCCCACGCCAAAACAAACTCTAAACGCGTTGTAATCGTTGGAGGCGGTATTGGAGGTGCAACTGCCGCACAATACCTTAAAAGAATGGATTCCAGTATCGATGTGACGTTAATTGAAGCCAATAAAGATTACCATACCTGTTTTATGAGCAATGAAGTAATTGGAGGCGTTCGTCCACTAAAGTCGATTCATTTTACCTATGACAAATTAGCTGAAAAAGGGGTTAAAGTCATTTTTGATAGCGTCACCGAGATTGATCCTGAAAAACAAATCATCACAACAAAAGACAATAAAGTACTCCGTTATGATCGCGCCATTGTTTCACCTGGCATTGATTTTAAATACGATGATATTGAAGGCTACTCAAAAGAGGTCGCCGAAACTTCTATTCCACACGCTTGGAAAGCAGGACCTCAAACCGCACTGTTACGCAAACAGCTTGAAGAGATGAAAGATGGCGGAACCTTTGTTATTGTCGCACCACCAAACCCTTTCCGCTGCCCTCCTGGGCCTTATGAAAGAGCCTCTTTGGTAGCCGCATACTTTAAAAAATACAAACCCAATTCTAAAATTGTGATTTTAGACCCGAAAGAAAAATTCTCTAAATTTGGGCTGTTTATGGATGGCTGGAAGCGCCACTATGGCTACGGTACAGACGATAGTATCATTACCTGGATTGGTAAGGATAAGGGCGGCGCGGTCAGTAAAGTCGATGTGGCAACTAAAACCGTTACCGCCGAAGCGGGGGATTTTAAAGCCGATGTGTTAAACATTATTCCACCACAAACCGCAGGCCCTATCGCGTTTGAGACCGACTTAGTAGGCGATTTAGACTGGTGTTCAGTGGATCACAAAACCTTTGAATCAACCATTCATAAAAACATCCATGTCATTGGCGATGCCTCTATTGCCTCACCGATGCCTAAATCAGGCTATTCTGCTAACTCACAGGCAAAAGTGTGTGCCGCTGCGATTGCCTCTTCTCTAAACGGGGTTCCAATGCCCGATCCATCATGGGTCAATACCTGTTACTCCATTATTGCCCCTAAAGATGGGGTGTCTGTCGCCATGGTGTATGCCTATAAAGACGGTAAAATCATAAAAGTGAAAGGGTCAGGCGGTTTAACAGGGCCTTATAATGCAGAAGATCGTAAACGCGAAGAACTGTATGCTCACTCTTGGTTTAATAACATTACAGCAGATATTTTTGGTTAAAAAAATTTCCCCCCCCCTTATTAAACCCATAAAAAAACCGCCTAAAATGGCGGTTTTTTTATGGACATGAGTGGTTAAAAATATTTTCACCAATATCTGGTCTTATCTGGCCTTTCCTTACCTAAAAACACATTCTCTGAAAGCATTTCCACCTTTTTTTAAAGACCTTGTAAATAATTAACGACTTGCTTTTCGCCCCAATTTTTACAAGTATACTGAGCAATTTCTTTTCAATCCTTTTCAGCATCAAGAGTAAATTGGTAACGCATTAATCGTTTTTTATTAATTTACACTGGCTCTCTTTGTACTTTTAACTCTTTGTGCTTTTAACATAGTAGAGCCAAATTGGGTTTTAGATTCATTCACTGTAACAGCATAACGTTTGCCACTCCAATTATTCATTTACCCCAATCCTTACATAGAAACACAAATCTATGTAAGGATTAGGGATTTAGTTTTGATTATAACGCACCATTCGTTCGATTTTTAACCAAACTGAATCTCTCCTTCAACCAATTCAACCCGAATGGTTGAGCCCGCAGGAAAATCTCCGTTCAAGATTTTTTGTGCTAATGGGTTTTCAATGCGTTGTTGAATCACACGTTTCAACGGTCTTGCTCCAAAAACAGGATCAAAGCCCGCCTCGCCAATCACATCCAATACTGCCTCTTGAACATTCAATGTCATATCCGACTCTTCCAAGCGTTGAATTAATCCTTTTAGTTGAATCTCGGTAATCGCACGAATTTGTTCTCGGTTCAAAGGATGGAACACCACAATATCATCAATACGGTTAATGAATTCAGGTCTAAAATGGCTTCCAACCACTTCCATCACATCGGCTTTCATCTCGTCATAGGTCGCTGTTCCGGCTTTTTCCTGAATAATATGAGAGCCTAGGTTTGAGGTCATCACAATGACGGTATTTTTAAAGTCCACCGTACGGCCTTGACCATCGGTTAAGCGACCATCATCCAATACTTGCAGCAAGATATTGAATACATCAGGGTGCGCTTTTTCGACCTCATCCAGCAAAATCACCGAATATGGCTTACGACGAACCGCTTCCGTTAAATAACCGCCCTCTTCATAGCCCACATACCCTGGAGGCGCACCAACCAAGCGAGAAACGGAGTGTTTCTCCATAAATTCAGACATATCCAGTCGCACAATGGCATCGGTGGTATCAAACAATAAATCAGCCAATGCCTTGGTCAGTTCGGTTTTACCCACACCTGTTGGCCCCAAGAATAAAAATGAACCATTAGGGCGATTTGGATCGGATAATCCCGCACGAGAACGGCGAATGGCATCGGATACCGCCTTAACGGCCTCATCCTGCCCAACCACTTTCTTACCTAATGCCGTTTCCATTTTCAGCAGTTTTTCACGCTCACCTTCCATCATTCGTGAAACAGGAATGCCTGTCCAACGCGCAACCACCTCAGCAATTTCCTCTTCCGTCACTTTGTTGCGTAACAAATGCGTGCCATCACCACTTTCGGCTTCATTTTCTGCCATTTCAGCCGCTTTAATTTTGGCTTCTAATTCAGGAATTTTGCCATATTGAATTTCAGACATTTTGCCTAAATCGCCCGCTCGTCTGGCTACCTCCAGTTCAATTCGTGCTGCATCCAGTTGTTCTTTAAACTGTTGTGCACCTTGCAATGCCGCCTTATCACGCTTCCAGATCTCTTCCAAATCCGAATACTCTTTTTCAAGTGCCTTAATTTCATCCTGCAAAATAGCCAAACGCTTTTTAGAGGCTTCATCTTTCTCTTTTTTAAGTGCCACTTGTTCCATTTTTAACTGAATCAAGCGACGATCCAGCTTATCCATCACCTCCGGTTTTGAATCAATTTCCATCCGAATACGTGAAGCGGCCTCATCAATCAAATCAATCGCCTTGTCAGGTAGCTGTCGATCCGTAATGTAACGCTGTGATAAATGCGCTGCCGCAATAATTGCAGGATCCGTAATCGCCACCCCATGATGAATCTCGTAACGCTCTTTTAACCCACGCAAAATGGCAATGGTATCCTCTTCGGAAGGTTCATCCACAATGACTTTCTGGAAACGGCGCTCCAATGCGGCGTCTTTTTCAATGTCTTGTCGGTACTCATCCAATGTGGTTGCGCCAATGCAGTGCAACTCACCACGTGCCAACGCAGGTTTTAACATATTACCCGCATCCATTGAGCCTTCGGTTTTACCCGCACCAACCATGGTGTGAATTTCATCAATAAAGAGGATGACTTTGCCTTCTTCTTTTTCCAACTCTTTTAATAACGCTTTTAAACGCTCTTCAAATTCACCACGGTATTTTGCGCCTGCTAACAAGCCCGCCAAATCCAAAGACAACACGCGTTTATTTTTAATGCCTTCAGGTACTTCGCCATTCACAATACGCTGGGCCAAGCCCTCTACAATCGCGGTTTTACCTACCCCTGGCTCCCCAATCAATACCGGGTTATTTTTAGTACGGCGTTGCAATACCTGAATGGCACGGCGAATTTCATCGTCTCGTCCAATCACCGGATCCAACTTGCCCTCTTCCGCTCGTGCGGTTAAATCAACCGTATATTTTTCCAGTGCTTGACGATTGTCTTCTGCATTTTGATCCTTCACGGCTTCGCCTCCTCGTATTTGGTCAATGGCTTGGTTTAAAGCCTCTTTGTTTGCACCCGCCTTTTTAAATAAGGTGGCGGCACTGTCATTACTGTCTAACAAGGCTAAAAAAAACAGCTCGCTGGCAATATATGCATCGCCCTTTTGCTGCGCTAATTTATCCATTTTTCCTAACAGCTTTACCGACTGTTTTGACAGCGTTACCTCACTCTGAGCGCCTGATACCTTTGGCATCAAAGCAATTTTTTCATCCAATAACGGCTTTAAACGCGCCTTATCAATCTTGGCTAACTGCAATAAACTGGCTTGCTCGTCCAATAATACCGATAAAATATGAATCGGTTCAATAAACGGATGGTCTTCTGCCACCGCCAACATTTGCGCCTGACTCAATACCGACTGGAATTGAGAAGTAAATTTGTCCATCATCTTAAGTGTACTCCTAAAAAAGCTTTCTATGCCTTAAAACATATGGATAAATACCAATGATTTCAAGGGATGCCTTCCATAAAAGCAAAAAACCACGAAAATCGTGGTTTTAAAAAACAAAAACATCTTGCTATAGAGGGGGGATAAATCTCATTAAATAACGGGTTAATGCTCTCGTGTTGCAACAAATTGCAAATTTGGCCAACGCTCTTCGATTAATGCAAGATTCACACGTGTCGGAGCAATATACACCAATAAATCTGCCGCATCGTAAGCGACATTCTCACGTACTTTGGCCGTAAACTTTTCAATTTCGGCTTTTTCACCCACAATCCAGCGTGCCGTCGTAACATTAATCGGCTCAAATAAACAGGTTACGTTATATTCGTCTTTTAAGCGTTGTGCCACCACTTCAAACTGTAAAACCCCTACGGCCCCTAGAATTAAATCATTATTTAAGATGGGCCGAAACAGTTGGGTCGCCCCCTCTTCAGAAAGCTGGGTTAAGCCTTTTTGCAACGCCTTCATTTTCATGGGGTCTTTTAAGCGAGCTCGTCGAAACAGCTCTGGAGCAAAGTTGGGAATGCCCGTAAACTTAAGCGATTCACCTTGTGAAAACGTATCACCAATTTTAATGGTGCCGTGATTATGCAGTCCGATAATATCCCCAGGATAGGCCTCTTCGGCCTGCTCACGCTTATTCGCCAAAAAGGTAATAGCCTTGGCGATTTTAACGTCCTTGCCAATTCGAACGTGTTTCAGCTTCATCCCTTTTTGGTATTTACCTGACACAATGCGCATAAAAGCCACACGGTCACGATGAGCGGGATCCATATTGGCTTGAATTTTAAAAATAAATCCCGTCAATTTTTCTTCATTGGCTTTAACAAAGCGGCTCTCGGTTTCTCGTCCCATTGGGGGAGGGGCATAATCAGCAAACCCGTCTAATAGTTCTTGAAGTCCAAAATTATTCACCGCCGATCCAAAAAAGACTGGACTGAGTTTTCCGGCTAAAAAGGCCTCTAACTCAAATTCATGGCTTGCGCCACGTACCAATTCAACCTCTTCTCTGAGTTCTTCGGCCTGGTCGCCAATTAATGCATCTAACTCAGGATTGTCTAACCCCTTAATCAGCTCCCCCTCACCTGCACGCTGGCCATCAGCAACCCCAAACAAACGAATCGTATCGTTATACAGGTGGTAAATTCCTTTAAACCGTTTGCCCATGCCAATCGGCCATGTCATTGGCGCACAATCAATTTTTAATACCGATTCCACTTCATCCAGCAAATCAATCGGGTCTTTGCCCTCGCGATCCATTTTATTAATAAAGGTCAAAATGGGCGTGGTGCGTAAACGACAAACTTCCATTAACTTAATGGTGCGATCCTCTACCCCTTTAGCGACATCAATCACCATTAAAGCGGAATCCACTGCGGTTAAGGTTCGATAAGTGTCTTCCGAAAAATCCTCATGCCCTGGTGTGTCAAGCAAGTTAATCATCACATCGCGATAAGGGAACTGCATCACCGAAGAGGCAACCGAAATTCCACGCTCCTGCTCCATTTTCATCCAATCGGAGGTGGCTGCACGACTGGTCTTGCGGCTTTTAACCGCGCCCGCCATTTGAATCGCACCGCCGTATAACAACAGTTTTTCTGTAACGGTTGTTTTACCCGCATCTGGGTGAGAGATAATGGCAAACGTTCGACGTTTGCTGGTTTCTAACATGAGTGACATAGTGTTCTTCTTTCTATACGCTTATTTCTTTGTGCGTTTTTTAGTTTGTTTCTTTTTAACATGGGACTTTTTTTCAACCGCTGACGAATGCTCCGCCAACAAGCTGGCTTCCTTGTCCTCTTCTGATTTTGACTCAAGTTCAGATTGAGCTATTTTTTGCCCCCCTTTTTTCGCTTCACGCTTAGCTTCCCGAGCTTCACGCTTGGCTTCTTGCTCCAAAAACAGACGCTGCAATTCCGCTTCTTCGGCTTCGGTATTTTCTTCTTCCTTAGGTGCTTTCATGAGATCTTCTTTAGAAACACCTAATAACAGTGCAACGGCACTCGCCACATAGGTTGAAGAATAGGTTCCAACCACAACCCCAATAATTAGGGCGGTTGCAAAACCATGAATAATTTCCCCCCCCAAGAAAAACAGAGCCAGTAACACCACTAACGTGGTAAGCGAGGTCATAATGGTACGCGATAGCATTTGATTAACAGCAACATTGGTGACTTCAACCGGAGTGCCTTCCCGCATGGTTCTAAAATTCTCTCGAACCCGATCAAAGACAACAATGGTATCATTCAATGAATAACCAATAACGGCCAGTATCGCAGCCAACACGGTTAAATCAAACTGCATTCCTGTCCAAGCAAACACCCCAATCGTAAGAATGACATCGTGCACCAATGCGGCAACCGATCCAATTGAGAAACGCCATTCAAAACGCAATGCAACATAAATTAAAACACCAAAAAGCGCATACAATACCGCTAAAGCACCGTCTTCGGTTAGCTCATCCCCTACTTGTGGCCCAACAAATTCAACCCGTCGTAGGGTAATTTCATCTTCGGTTGCTTCCGCCAGAGCATCCATTACTTGATTACTTAACTGCGCCGAATTAAGCCCATCTTGAGGTGCGATTCGAATCAGTACATCTTCAGCTGAACCAAAGTGCTGAACCACGGCTTTTCCAAACCCCGAATTGGCTAACTGAGTTCTTAGTTCAGGCAATTCCACAGGGTCTGGGTAAGAGAGCTCAATGAGCGTTCCGCCCGTAAAGTCAATCCCAAAATTAAGACCTTTCATCCATAGGCCTGCAAAAGAGGCAAAAATTAAAACCGCCGAAAGCGCTAACGCCATATGGCGCTGTCCCATAAAATTAATATTGGTTGTGTGGTTTTCGTTCGTCATGTCTAAATCCTAAATTGAAAGCTTTTCAACACGCTTATTACCGTACATTAAATTAATAATGGCTCGTGTTCCAACAATGGCTGTAAACATGGAGGTTAAAATCCCAATCGACAGCGTAATTGCAAACCCTTTTATAGGACCGGTTCCAAAACTGAATAAGACAATGGCCGCCAGTAAGGTCGTAATATTGGCATCGGCAATGGTCACAAACGCTTTTTCATACCCCGAGTGAATTGCCTTTTGAATACTGGTGCCTTTGATTCGCAACTCCTCTCGAATCCGCTCAAAAATCAATACGTTGGCATCAACCGCCATTCCTACGGTCAGAACAATCCCTGCAATACCAGGCAGGGTGAGTGTGGCTTGCAACATGGACAGTACCGCAACAATAATCACCAGGTTTAAGCCCAATGCCACATTGGCAACCATACCAAAGTATTTATAACGCCATGCCATCATAATCAGCACTAAAATAAAGCCAACGATCACGGACATAAAGCCTTGGTTAATGTTGTCTTGCCCCAAACTTGGCCCAACAGTACGCTCTTCCACAATTTCCATCGGTGCGGCCAATGCGCCCGCACGTAACAGTAAGGCTAAGTCTTGTGCTTCCTGCGGTGAATCTAACCCGGTGATTTGAAAGCGGTCGCCAAATTGACCACGAATAACCGCTGCATTGATCACGTCTTTGGTGGTTACACGCTTTTTAACCTTCTCACCATTTTCCATAACCGTATCCACACGTCGCTCAATAAAGACCACCGCCATACGATTACCCACATTTTTCTTGGTCGTCGCCAGCATTTTTCGTCCGCCCGCACCATCCAATGTAACATTGACCATAGCCGAACCTTGTTCTGGGTCAATACCCGATGAGGCACTAACGACATTTTCACCATCCACAATGACACCACGTTTCAGCAAAATTGGACGACCATCTCGAAACTGGTACACAATAGAACCGTGTGGTGCGTAACCTGTTTTTTCGGCACGATATGCATCACCCCGTTCCTCTACCAAACGAAATTCCAATGTGGCCGTTGCACCTAAAATTTCTTTGGCACGAGCGGTATCCTGAATACCTGGAAGCTGAACCACAATTCGGCGATCACCCTGTTGCTGAATAACAGGTTCGGCCACCGCCAATTCATTAACACGGTTACGCAACGTGGTAATATTTTGCTGTAAGGCAAACTTTTGTGTTTCGGCAATGGTTTGATCTGACAGACGTAAACGCACTTGTGGTGTTGCCGTTTCTTCTACCGGTTTTAAACTAAAACGATCACTGTAGGTCTCAGTTAAAACCGCTAAGCCCGCCTGCATAGTGGGAATGTCTTTAAACTTAACCGCAAGCGTATCGCCTTCCATTTCTACCGCTAAATAACGCACCTTGTTTTCACGCAATACACTTTTAATTTCATCTACATAACGCAAATAGGCTTTCGACACCGCAACGTCCATGTCAACATCCATTAAAAAATGCACCCCCCCCCGCAAATCCAAACCAAGATACATGGGAGCAGCTCCCAGACCTCTTAAAAAATCAGGTGTTGATGGAGCAAGGTTAAGAGCCACAACGGCTTTACGCCCCAAGGCTTCTTTTAAAACCGATTTTGCTTTTAGCTGATCTTCTGTACCTTCAAATCGAATTAAAAAACGCCCCTCTTCAAAAACAGAAGATTTAACAGGAATACCCGCCATTTCAAGCACTTCTGCGACTTGATTCTGGGTTTCTAAATCGAATGTAACCGACTTGGCAGGGGAAATTTGTACGGCGGGGTCTTCACCAAACAAGTTGGGCAGTGCATAGGTAATCCCTATCACGGTAACGACAACCAATAACAAATATTTCCAAGCCGGATATTTATTCGTTATGATTTTTTGCTGTGTTTGAAACATAAACTTAATTCCATTTTCAAAAAAAAGGGGGGGGGATAATTTTTTTGACTAATATGCCAGAAACAACAAAAGGGGCACACAGCCCCTTTTGGTACGTAAACAACCTTACTCGCCTTTTAAAGTACCTTTTGGTAATAAACGTGAAATATTTTGACGCTCTACTTTTACAATAATATTGTCAGCAATTTCAATTTCACAAAAAACATCACCCATTTCAACTATTTTGCCTGCCAAACCACCATAAGTAACGACTTCATCGCCTTTTTTAATGGCTTCAACCAACGCTTTATGTTCTTTTACTTTTTTCTGTTGCGGACGAATCAACAAAAAATAAAACACAACAAACAGTAATATTAAAGGAATAATCCCTTCCCAACCGCTACCCGCAGCTGCTTCTGCCCCTTCTGCCATTGCGTCACTGATAAAAAAGCTCATAATCATACTCTCCAAAATTTAGTAAAAAATTAACCGCTGTATTGTGGCACAGCTTCACCAAAAAATCTCAATTAAATCGCCCTAATAAAACGACTTTTCAATATTTTTTAACGCTGGAACAGATTGCCCGATCCCTTGATAAAAATCTGCGACAAACGTAGCTAACGCATTTTGTTCAATGGCATCCCGCATCCCTTTCATCAAGTCTTGATAGTAGTGCAAATTATGAATGGTATTCAATCGTGCACCTTGAATCTCTTTACACTTATCCAAATGGTGCAAATACGACAAGGAATAATTTTGACACGTATAACAACTGCACGCTTTATCAATGGGATCCAAATTGGTTTTATGCTTGGCGTTACGTAGCTTCACCACACCCTGACGTGAAAACAAAAAACCATTACGCGCATTTCGCGTCGGCATGACACAATCAAACATATCTATGCCACGACGTACTGCTTCCACCAAATCTTCAGGCTTACCCACGCCCATTAAATAACGTGGCTTGTCTTTAGGCATGTGCGGTTCGGTGTAATCTAGTGTCGCCATCATCTCCTCTTTAGGCTCACCCACCGACAAACCACCAATGGCATAACCATCAAACCCAATCTCTTTTAAACCATCAATGGACGACTTTCGCAAATCCTCATACATGCCACCCTGCACAATCCCAAACAGTGCCGCTGGGTTATCACCATGTGCCTCTTTGGAACGCTTTGCCCAGCGCATCGACAGCTCCATAGACGCTTTAGCCACAGCATGTTCGGCAGGATAAGGGGTACACTCATCAAATATCATTACAATATCTGAACCCAACTTACGCTGTATTTCCATTGACTCTTCCGGCCCCATAAAAATTTTCGCGCCATTCACAGGGCTGTTAAAAGTCACCCCCTCCTCTTTAATTTTTCGCATTTTGCCCAAACTAAAAACTTGAAACCCACCAGAGTCAGTCAAAATAGGGCCTTGCCAATGCATAAAGTCATGCAGATCACCATGCAATTCAATAATATCGGTTCCTGGCCGCAACGACAAATGAAAAGTATTGCCTAAAATAATTTGTGCCCCCGTGGCTTCCACCTCTTCCGGGGTCATGCCTTTAACGGAGCCATAGGTCCCAACCGGCATAAAAGCAGGCGTTTCAACCACGCCACGTGCAAACGTTAAACGCCCTCTTCGCGCTCGCCCGTCTGTCTTCTCTAATTCAAATTCCATTTGGGCTGACGCTCCATAATTTAGTGGCGAAATTATATATGAGACCATAACACGATACAATTATGAATAAAAATGGTTCTCATACTTCCCAAGTCCAAACTTTACCCCCCTCCCAACCTTCCCCTTAACTGGGGGAGGAGCTAATGACACTCACACTTTTATTAGACCACTACAATTACATACTGTGCATTTAGAGAATAAACGCTTGCTCTTTGGCTCTCTCCCCTGAGAAGGGGAGGGGTGGGATTTATATTTTTGGAAACACCAACATGGCATCACCATAACTGAAAAAACGATACTCTTTCTCTACCGCATGTTGATAAGCCGTCATGGTACGCTCATATCCCGCCATAGCAGATACCAACATAATTAACGTTGATTCAGGCAAGTGAAAGTTGGTAAACAACACATCCACCTCTTTAAATTGATAACCTGGGGTAATAAAAATATCCGTCTCTCCCTGATAGGGAGCCAATTTACCCGTTGGACTCAGTGAAGCCGCGCTCTCCAAACAGCGTACCGATGTGGTACCAATCGCAAACACCCGCCCACCCTTTGCACGCGTTTGCTCTACCTGATTGACCAATCTTTGATTTACCTCTAAATATTCCGAGTGCATCACATGTTCATCAATATTTTCGACTTGAACCGGCTTAAACGTACCTGCGCCTACATGCAGCGTAACAAAGCCAATATCCGCCCCTTTTGCTTTAATGGCTTTTAACAAAGGCTCATCAAAGTGCAACCCTGCCGTTGGTGCAGCCACCGCACCAGGCTTTTCAGAATACACGGTTTGATAACGCTCTTTATCTGCTTCAACGTCCTCTTTACGCTCAATATAAGGTGGCAAAGGCATGTGACCATGCGCTTCAATTAACTCAAGTGCAGACCGATCAGACAACACCTTCACAACAAACAACGCCTCTTGTCGCCCAATCACCTCAACATCAAATGCCTCTTCAATTCGCAACACGGCGCCCTCTTTAGGCGAACGACTGGAACGAATGTGGGTTAGAATCGTTTGATCATCCAATACTCGCTCAATCAGTAGCTCAATTTTCCCCCCCGTTGACTTCTCGCCAAACAAACGCGCAGGAATCACCTTGGTATTGTTAAACACCAACAGATCGTTCGGCTGAACGTAAGCAAGCAACTCTGGAAATTGTTTATCTTCAATCTTGCCATCAGGCAACATCACCAACAAACGACTGCCGCGTCTTTCTGCAGTAGGCTGTTGCGCAATCAACCGCTCTGGGAGGTCAAAAAAGAAATCTTGTCGTTTCACGAAAAAAGCCTTCATTAAAAATGAGGCGCTATTCTCGCTGATTACACCTTTATATTCAAGGGGTTATTCTCTATATCACCATAACAATAAGCCCCTCTCATTTTGATTTTGATGTTGACAGTCTCGAAACGACTCTCTATAATTCGCCGCACACATGATTATGCCAGTGTGATGGAATTGGTAGACATGACGGATTCAAAATCCGTTGCTTTTGCGAGCGTGGCGGTTCGAGTCCGCCCACTGGTACCATTTAATAAACCTTAATCTATTATTTTATTAATTTATTAAATGTCCCTTAATATTGTACGACCGTAGCTCAGTTGGTTAGAGCACCACCTTGACATGGTGGGGGTCGGTGGTTCGAATCCACTCGGTCGTACCAATTTTTCTCCCCCCCTCGTTACAACACCAATACATACTTTATCACTCTTCCTGAGCCAACTTTAAACCTTATCCCTTCTCCACTAACCCCCTGAAACCCTTGCCAATACGGCCCAATCTTTCTTTTTCTATTTTTCTCGAGTCATTCCTCCTAGCCCTCAACATTATGATAAACATACCGCTGTTTTGGACTTTTTGGCTTATCAGGCAGGGTCAAAGCAAGCAAACCGTGTGTCAACAATGGTTTAAGCACACTTTTTCTAAAATGCTCTCGATCACTTAAGCCACAAAATAATTGCAGTTCTTGACGATCTCTTGGCTTAATTGCATACGACAGTAAATCAGGATATTTGTTAAGAATATCAACAACAGCTTGCGGGGTGTCTTACGGGGTATTGATGCGCTCTTTTAGTGCCCGAGAAATCATCATCAACATAAACTCAATAAAAGGCGCAGAGTCGGTTTGTTCTGTACTTTGAGACAGAGCCGCATAATAATCTTCTTGCTTACTATAAACGATACTTTCTACCGGCAAGCTAACAAACAGATCATTCCATGTTGCTAACATTAAATTTTGCCATAATCGCCCCATTCGCCCGTTACCATCCACAAAAGGGTGAATGAACTCAAACTCATAATGAAATACCAAGCTCATAATTAATGGATGATACTCTGCTCGTTGCGCCCAGCCCAATAAATCTGTCATTAAACGCGGCACTTGATTTGCAGGTGGAGCCATGTGAACCAGCTCTGAACCACTCATTACCCCAACCCCTCCAGAACGATAAACGCCCAACTCATCCACCAACCCAGACATTAAAATCCGATGCGCTTTAAGCAAGCTTGCTTCACAAGAGGGTTGCCAGCGTTCAAAAGCATCATAAGCGGATAAGGCATTTTTAACTTCCTGAACTTCCCTTGGTGGTGCCATAACGACCTTGCCCTCTAACACCGCTGTAATTTGTGATTCAGACAGCGTATTTCCCTCAATGGCTAACGACCCTTGAATCGTGCGAATACGGTTTATACGACGTAAACGCAACTGGTGTGCTCGCTCCTCTGTTGCCGATAAACGTCCAACAGACTCTCTTATCTCTGCAATTAAATTCAAAATTGCTGGGGTAATCGTAAAAGGCGGCGTATATGACATTATTTAACCAAATAAGTTAACTAAATAAAAAGAAAGTGAAATCGCGTACTTAATCATATCGTATTTAATTATGGCTTTTAAATTTTCTACTCTAGAGTACCTATCTTTGCCTGAAGACGAAGTATAAGGCTATGGCATTTTTTTAATGCGTTAGCCTTAGGAGCCTGCCTAACCGTAAAAAATACGGTATGATGAACTCCTTTCTTCATAACCACTGCAAGGTTATTATGTTAAAACGATTAATACAAATACTTTATATTGGACTCATCAGCCTACTGCTTGCCGGCTGTTCAACCCCGCCCAAGTCACTGCCTACAGTCGAACTGCCGCAACAAGGCATTACTGCTCAAAACATTGGCATACTGGTTAAAAATAACGATGCACTTTCACTGCGTACCGCGCTACTTTATAAACAAGAACGCAATATTCCAGAAGCGCATATTTTTTATCTTGACCTTCCCAGTAAAGCCAATATCTCACCCAAACAATTTGACCAGGTCTATCAAAGCTTAATGAGCCAAGTAGGCAATGACATACAGGCGTTTGTCGCCACATGGAAAGCCCCTTACCGTGTAGGTTGCATGTCGATTACCAGCGCGCTGGCCTTTGGTTACGATCAAAAATGGTGTCAACCCAAAAAGAAAGGGTGCTTTCCCACGCCTAATTCAGTCTATTTTAACTCCGACAGTACCAACCCTTGGCAAGATTTAAAGATTCGACCCACCATGCTGCTAACGGGTAAAAATTATGAAGCCATCCATGCACTGGTTCAACGTGGCGTGCAATCTGACGGTACACGCCCTAAAGGACATGCTTATTTAATTCAAACCAAAGACAAAGCACGCAGTACCAGAGCGGAGCTATTTAAACACTTTGCCAAAAATTTCCCCAGTCACCCCCTATTACAAGTGCACTTCTTGAACGCATCTACGCCCTCTATGATCGACTACATTTCACATAAAGAGAATGTGATGTTTTATCAAACAGGACTCAAAAAAGTACCCGAAATTCAAACTAACCACTATTTACCTGGTGCCATTGCTGATCACTTAACGTCTGCGGGAGGTAACGGGCTAGGAGAACAAGGACAAATGAAAGCCTTTCGCTGGCTGGAGGCTGGCGCAACGGGCAGTTACGGAACGGTAGTCGAACCCTGCAACTTTGTGCAAAAATTCCCGAACCCTGAAATTTTAATTCCAAGATATTTGCAAGGCGAAACCTTAATCGAAGCCTATTGGAAATCGGTACTGCAACCCAGTGAAGGCTTATTTATAGGAGAACCGCTCGCCAAGCCCTACGATCTGTTTAACGTTCACCGTTCAGGCGATGTACTCACCATCACAACCAACCATCTCGCTCCAAATAAACCTTACCAACTGCTTGAATGGCATGAAAAAAACCAACAATTTACCCCCATTAAAGCAAATTTCAAGCTTATTCCACGTGAAAAAATCGTGATTATTCGCATTCCAAAAGTACGCTCAAATAAATATAAAATCATTGAACTCCGCTCCTGACTGGAAAGCTTGAAGTCGATACCAAGCAGCAACCTTAGCTCGCCCAAGGATTATGCAATGCAACTGAACTCTGCTGCATATCAGAAATATTTCTTGTTACAACAACACAATTATTCAAAAGCCCCGTCACCGCAATAGGTCCACCAATAGAAGAAAGAGCCTACCTGCTCTTTTAACCATTTAATAACATTTTGTATTTGGAGAGGGCTTTATCACTTCAGAAATCACACAGGTATCAAGAAGATATTTCATAGATTGACATCTCTTGGAGTGTCCTTATTTCTTGTCAAATCAAGCACTTCTTCAGCCAGAGGAGATGTTCTTAAAAACGTGACTAAGTCTGTTTTAGGCTTTGTAACCACTTGGGGTTGCTTATGCATCGCCTCCTCAACTAATTGACTAAATTTACTCTTGGCCTCTTGCAACGGCCACACATTACCATCCATAACGAGCCCCTCCCCCTTAAATAAAATATAACTAGACTGACTAGGATTCAGCTATTAAGTAGAAGTTTGTCAAACGACAAAGCGATTGGATTGTCGCGCCATAAACATAAAAAATAGCTTTCAAATACAGGGAGGGAACTCTGGAGTCGATTTTTTTAAAACACCATTTACGGCATACAGCCCAAATAAACCGTTAATAGTTAATACGCGTTCTTATTCATAAACCCTTTAAAGAAGGTCCAAAAAATAATTTTAATATCAAACCAAATACTCCAATGACGAATATAATCCAAATCGTATTCAATGCGTTTTTCCATTTTTTCAAGTGTATCGGTTTCACCCCGCCAACCATTAATTTGCGCCCAACCAGTGATACCTGGGCGCACTTTGTGACGAAGCATATAATAATCTACTCGCTTTCGATACTCTTCATTATGCGCCACGGCATGGGGTCTTGGGCCAACAACCGACATATCACCGATCAATACATTAAAAAACTGAGGCAACTCATCCAGTGAAGTTCGACGCAAAAAAGCACCGACAGAAGTAATACGATGGTCATTTTTGGTGGCTTGTGTCACAACGGCATCATTTTCCATCACTTTCATTGAACGAAACTTATACACACCAATGCGTTTACCATCCAAACCATAGCGATCTTGACGAAACAGTACAGGCCCTTTTGAGTTCAACTTAATTGCAATCGCAATGGCTAATAAAACAGGAGATAACCCCAATAACGCACAACTGCTAAACACAATATCAAACGTACGTTTATAAAAGTCCTTAATGCCTGAAATCGGCGATTCAAATACACTGATGGTATCCAAAGATCCCACTCGCCCGATATTACCATGCATCAAATTATTCAATAAAAAGTTAGGTACCATATACACATCTGTCGTGGTATCCCCTAAAGACTGAATCATATTAGCAATACGTTGCTCAGCCTGAAGAGGCAAGCAAATATAAACACTCTCTATTTCATGACGTTGCGCCATCTCAATCGCTTGAGAAACCAAGCCAATAACCTGTGACGTATCGCCTTCCAAACGTGACAGCTCTCGATCATCAAAAAATCCCATGCATTTAAAACCTAATTCAGGGTGATTTTGTATTTCATTAAATAACTTGATTCCCGTTGGCGTCAGGCCAATAATTGCCACTTTACGTAAGCCTCTCCCCCGAAGGTAACACTGCCTTTTTAACTTACGGTAAATCAAACGCCATCCCATCAAGCCAAATAACGAAGAAACATACCAAAAAGCCAACACAAACCGAGAATAAGAATTTCCCTCTTTCGTTAAAAAGAGAATTAGGGTGACCAATAAAGAAGTTAAACTCAATGCCGCAAATAACAATAAAAACTGTTGGGTAAACAAGTTTAACTGAATAGACTGGTACAGCTGAACAGACTGGGAGACATAACTAAAAATCACCAAACTTACAATCAATAGTAATAAATAATCTTTACTAAACAAAACTTGATGCCAGCTCATCACCAATAGCAAGGCCACAGAAATAACAACAATATCAACCAACCTAAAAAAAGAGGTCGGGTGTTCCGTAAACTGCAAATTTGAAGCACGTTGAATCACTAAATTTAATACTCTTAAAATTAAGCCCTATCTAAACACGATTCGGGTTAAAAATGATAAAAACAAACAGTACACAGTCTCTTATATTAGGTATATAAGCATCTATAAAAAGACCCTTCGACGAAAGAATACACGGGTAAAAATACGCCTGATTATAAACCCCATTCTTTTTTTGCATCATCAAGGCTCATTCCTTCATGATGCCCTTCTAAAGACTTTGCTTCTTTTAAGTTTTTAAGATCTTCATAATTTTGCAATTCTTCTGTTAGAACTAAATACTCCTCAAAAGGTAATACAGCAAATTCTTTAACCCCATTTTTTTCTAAAATATTTGGATGTAAAGATAACATAATGATTTTTCCTATTTATAAACTTCTTTTCTGTGCATAATTCTGTAAATTTTAATTTGGTTATTATCTACCTCAAATAAAATCCTATAGTTATCCACTCTTAAACGATATTCAGGCGTAAAATTTGTTAGGCGCTTCACATCACCTTCTAAATCATTTTGTAAACATTCAATTTTCACAAAAATACGCCTTAAAACATCCTTAGGTATTTTTTTACCGTCTTTAATTTCTTTGGACTTTATTTCTATTTTAGAACACAAAAACCATCTATAGCCCTATATTAGACCGTTTTTCCCAAGCCCAGGCATGACGAACAATGGTTTCCAGATCTGCATATTCAGGCACCCAATTTAAAACGTCTTTCGCTAAAGTGGCATCCGCTACTAAAACCGCAGGGTCACCAGAACGACGCTCTCCCGTTTTAACGATCAAAGCACAGCCCTCTTCCGAAACCACTTTTTGCACCACATCAATCACCTGTTGTACAGAAAAACCTTGGCCATTCCCTAAATTATATGCCAATGCCCCTGATTTCTGACCAGATACAATGAGCTCTAATGCCAATGCATGTGCCGAACACAGGTCTTGAATATGAATATAATCCCGAATACAGGTGCCATCTTCCGTATCATAATCCCTCCCAAATACCGTAATAAACTCTCTACGACCTGAAGCCGCCTGTAAAATAAGGGGGATTAAATGCGTTTCAGGATCATGACACTCGCCTAATTCGCCTTCTGGATCAGCACCACACGCATTGAAATAACGCAAACAAACCGAATTTAGGCCATACGCAGACGCATAATCTTGTAAAACCCGTTCCACCATCAACTTACTGGCACCATAAGGGTTAATTGGCACTTGAGGGTGTTTTTCATCAATGGGCGAATACTCTGGTTCACCAAAGGTGGCCGCTGTAGAGGAAAAAATAAAATGCTTCACATTATGACGAACCATCACATCCAGCAAGTTTAAAGTATTGCCCACATTATTGCGATAATACTTGGAAGGGTGCACCATTGACTCGCCAACTAGGCTGTTTGCCGCAAAATGCATGACACCATCAAAAGACTCTTGTTGAAAGAGGTTTTCCAGCAAATGAACATCGGCCAAATCACCAATCACTAAACGACCATACTGAACCAGCTCTCGAAACCCCGTTGAAAGGTTATCCAAAACCACCACATCATGCCCCGTCTTAACCAGCATTTTCACCATGTGAGAACCAATATAACCTGCACCGCCTACGACTAAAACTTTCATATCGTTATTTCTTACCTTATTCCGACTGAACAACAAACCAACCATTCAATAAGTTTTCTTTATTATAACGATGCTTTGAATAAACCCCGTTTTCATACTTTTGTAACTGCATGCCTGCACCATTTACAATGGCATGAGCAGCTCCCGTATCCCACTCCATCGTCGGCCCCAACCTGGGATAAATATCCGCTTCGCCTTCTGCAACCAAGCAAATCTTTAATGAGCTACCAATTGAAACTAACTCTTTTTCTTTTGCCGTTTCAATCGCATCAATAAAGTCTTGCGTTTCTTGCGACATATGCGAACGGCTGGCAACCACTTTAAATGTGGTTCGATCATTTGCTGTTTTTAATGGTAATTTTTGACCGTCTTTATAAGCACCCTCACCTGCCTTAGACCAATACATGATATTTAATGCCGGTGCATACACCACCCCTAAAACAGGGGTATCTTTATGAATTAAGGCAATATTAACGGTAAACTCGTCATTTTTTTTCACAAATTCTTTGGTGCCATCCACAGGGTCTACCAACCAAAAAAGCTCCCAGTTTTTGCGTATAGCATACGAAATATCTCTTCCTTCTTCAGATAAAAGTGGTATTTTTGTTCCATTTTTTTGATCTAACGCAATTAAGCCCTGCTCAATAATAACGTGCGCCGCTTTATCCGCCTCGGTTAGTGGGGATTGATCTGACTTAAACTCAATCTCAAAATCTTTCTGATACACAGACATAATGGCATCACCCGCCTGTTTTGCCAATGCAACAATATCTTGTATTTCAATTTTTTCTAACATCATCAGAGCCTGTTTTTTTTAATTAAGAATTAAACACTTTACATAAAAACGGTTTGCAAAACCACTTTATTAACCCCCCCCCAACCCTCCTTGCTAGGGGAGGGAGCTAACGAATACATCTTTGAACGTTCTTAAATCTAAAATCGAGAGAGAGGGGGGAGAAAATTTTCTTTAAATATATTGATGCTGTTTCAAGTAGTCAATCACTTCCTGAGCAGCCTCTAACACCGTTATATTGTGGTTGTGAATATGTACTTCTGGATTGTTAGGTGCCTCATAGGGGGAGTCAATACCCGTAAAATTCTTAATCTCCCCTGCTCTGGCTTTTTTATACAGCCCTTTCGGATCACGCTGTTCACACACCTCAATCGGTGTATCCACAAAAACTTCAATAAATTCACCTGGACGGCTCAAATTTCGCACGATATCTCGGTCGGCCTGAAAAGGTGAAATAAATGCTGAAAGGACAATCATCCCCCCATCACAAAACAATTTGGAAACCTCCCCTACTCGTCGAATATTTTCAATACGATCTTCTTCAGAAAAGCCCAAACTTTTATTTAAACCATGTCGAACATTGTCACCATCCAATAAATACGTATGCTTTTGTTGCTGATACAATAACTCTTCCACCACATTGGCTACAGTCGACTTCCCACTGCCACTTAATCCTGTAAACCACAGGATGCATGGCTTTTGATTTTTCAATTTTGCACGCTTTTCTTGCGTTACATGATGATTATGCCAAACAATATTTTCATTCATTTTTACATCCTAAACCTCAAAAGGGAAAAAAACAGGAACCAACAATAAAACAATTACCGAATACATAAAAGTTAACGGCAAACCTGCCTGAACATAGTGTTTAAATTGATATCCACCTGGTGCATACACCATTAAATTGGTTTGATAACCATAAGGCGTTAAAAAACTGGCACTGGCACCATAGGCCACCACCATAATAAAGGGCCAAGGGCTAACGCCTAAAAGCTCTGAAGTAGCTAATGCAACAGGAAAACCAATGGCGGCTGAAGCATTATTGGTAATCAGTTCCGTTAAAATCAGTGTAAACAGAAAAACACCAATTAACGCACCCATAACGCCCCAAGAAGAAAAAACAGCCATCACCCACTCCGCAATCAAGGCCGAAACCCCTGTTTCCATCATGACACTTGCAATACCTAATGCGGACGCAATAATAATCACCAGTTCATAAGGAAAACGCCGTTTTATCTCTGAAAAAGACAACAATTTAAAAACACATAGGCCAGCAAACAAAACAAGCAAGCCTTTTAGTAAAGGAAACACCTCAAATGCTGCCAAACATAAAACAGCAATAAAACTTAAGCCCACCCAAAAACTCTTTTCATCAGACAAATAGTTAAATGCTTTCACCTCTGAATAAAAGTAAAAATTTTGTTTTAAGTTCTCTCTTTTATAAAAATCGGGACCTGTTGCTAAAACAAGCGTATCTCCCGCTTGCAAAACAACGCTTGAAAGCTGGGTATTTATTTCATGCCCACCACGATGAAGTGCAACGACAGCCGCATCAAATTTATTTCGAAAGCCCGCTTCTTTAATTGTTCGACCAAGCAATCCAGACGTATGCGATAAAACCACCTCTACAAAGTTCTGCTTGGCATCTACGCCCTCACTTCCTGCCAATTCCAGGCCTGTCATATTCGCTATTTTATGAGCTTCTTTAATATCCCCCGAAAATTGCAAACGGTCGTTTTGTTCAAGAATTTGCTGTGGTCCAATCGGAGAAATCAATTGTCCATCACGATAAATTTGAACCAAAAATAGATCACCCAACTCTCTTAGTCCTGCCCTCTCAACAGTTGAACCTACCACAGGAGAACCTGGCTTCACTCTGGCTTCAATAAAGTATTCAGCCACCGCTTCTGAATTTAAGTCCAAGTCTGGCAGTAACTTCCGTGCCGTAAACGCAATCACAACCGTTCCAACTACTAAAAGTGGCAACCCAACATATAAAAAATCAAACAACCCTAATGCAGGCAGACCCGCCTGAACCACAAAACCATTAACAATTAAATTAGTTGAGGTGCCTACAAGCGTTAAAGTGCCACCCAAAATAGCAAAATAAGAAAGAGGAATAAGCAGCTTAGAAGCCGCATGATAGGGGTTCTTTTTAACACTCGAAAGCAATGTGGCGACCACGGCCGTATTATTTAATACCGCCGAACTCAGCCCCACCAAAAACCCCATCCGAAAATAAGAACTCCGCAAGTTTTTAACAAAAAGTAATTTGGAAAGCAGTAAAATCCAGTTGGTTCGCTCTAAAACAAAGCTGATTAACAGCAAAACAACTAATGTCACCAAGGCAGGGTTTATAAAATTAGCCAGCAGCGCCTCTAATGAAATTAACCCTGCCAGATAGTAAATAAAAACCAGACCACCAAAAAGTTTAAATGCTTGTATTCGCCCCAAAGCCAACAAGACCAACAATAAGACAATGGATGCAAAAACCAGAATCAATTCCACGCTCAAACAACTCTACCAATGAGCGAAATTAAAGTTCATCAATGGATTTACACTGCCACTCAGGAAATTGCGTTCTCACCAAAGCATTTAACTCTTTTTCAAAATCACTGTAAACACGCTGATTTTTTAACGATGAATCCCCCTCCAACTTACGTAAAATCATTCCCGCAGCCAAGGTCGCATTGGTGTACTTATCAATTACAATAAAGCTACCCGTCCCTTTAATTGAAGTATAAGGATCAAATGAAATCATTCGATTTAAACTTAATTGACACTGGGCAATTTCATTCAACTCAAGCAAATTTGCATCATGTTTCTCTAATGTATTAATGTTCACTTTATGATCAATTTGAGTAAAACGTCCTGTAATCACATTGGTAGCACGTTTAATCAAATAATCCGAATTCGGCTTCATCGCCTTCTCATCCATCCAAACCAACATCACCTCAAGTGCATCCGCCATCTCCGGAATATCAGAAGATTTTACAATCATATCACCACGACTGATATCAATTTCATCTTCCATCGTTAGCGTTACCGCCATCGGTGCAAATGCACTGTCAACTTCCATCTCTTCCAAAGAAGACGCAGGCTGAATCACTTGCTTAACAGTAGACGTTTTGAACGAAGGCAATACCGTAATGGCATCCCCTTTCTGAATCGTACCAGCTGCAATACTGCCACAAAACCCTCTAAAATCCAGATGAGGGCGATTCACATACTGCACAGGCAGTCTAAAATGTTCTAAATCCGTCATATCGGTTAAAGGAATCGTATCCAATAATTCCATTAATGGAGGCCCACTAAACCACGCCATATTCTCACTGGCGGTAACCACATTATCACCCGTCAAAGCTGAAACAGGTATAAAAATAGGATTTTCAATTCCCAGTTCGGTTGCAAAAGCGTTGTACTCCTCTTTAATTTCATTAAAACGCGCTTCGCTAAAATCCACTAAATCCATTTTATTCACAGCAATCACAATATTGTTAATGCCTAATAAATTGGAAATATAACTATGGCGCTTGGTTTGAGTTTGCACACCATGACGCGCATCAATTAAAATAATAGACAAATCTGCTGTCGAAGCCCCTGTTGCCATGTTACGTGTATATTGCTCATGCCCAGGCGTGTCGGCAATAATAAATTTACGCTTATCCGTCGCAAAAAAACGATACGCCACATCAATGGTAATCCCTTGTTCGCGCTCTGACTGCAACCCATCGACCAACAGTGCCAAATCAACCGTTTCACCCGTTGTACCATGTTTTTTAGAGTCTTTATTAATCGCTGCCAACTGGTCTTCAAAAATCATTTTACTGTCATGCAGTAAACGGCCAATTAAAGTACTCTTGCCATCGTCTACGCTACCACAAGTAATAAAACGCAAAAGTTCTTTGTTTTCATGCTGGTTTAGATACGCTTCAATATCCGATTCAATTAAAGTATTTTGTTCAACTGCCATGTCATTAATCCTTTAGAAATAACCTTCAATTTTTTTCTTTTCCATTGACCCTGATTCATCATGATCAATTAGCCGACCTTGTCTTTCTGAGACTTTGGTTAGCAGCATTTCTTGGATTATTTCAGGCAAGGTTTCGGCATTAGAGGCCACCGCTCCCGTTAAAGGATAGCAACCCAAGGTTCTAAAACGAACTTTCTCCATTTTAGCGGTTTTACGCAATTCTTCTGGCATACGGTCATCATCCACCATAATTTTAGTACCGCCATATTCAACAACAGGGCGCTCTTTAGCAAAATACAGATCAGGAATCTTAATATTCTCTAAATAGATGTACTGCCAAATATCAAGTTCTGTCCAGTTAGACAGAGGGAATACCCGAATCGACTCCCCCTTTTGATGACGGCCATTATACGTATCCCACAACTCAGGACGCTGATTTTTAGGATCCCAACGATGGTTTTTATCACGAAAAGAGTAAATACGCTCCTTTGCACGAGACTTTTCTTCATCTCGTCGTGCCCCACCAAAAACAGCATCAAACTGGTATTTATCCAACGCTTGTCGTAGCCCTTGTGTTTTCATAATATCCGTATGCATGGCGGATCCATGAGTAAAAGGGGACACTCCCATATCCTTTCCTTCCTGATTGATATGCACAAACAACTCCATCCCCACCTCTTTAGCGCGGCGGTCACGAAAGGCAATCATCTCTTTAAACTTCCAAGTGGTATCAACATGTGCCAATGGAAAGGGAGGGGGCGCAGGAAAAAATGCCTTTTGAGCCAAATGCAACATGACAGAAGAGTCTTTACCCACACTGTACAACATACCGGGGTTATCAAATTCAGCCACCACTTCACGCATAATATGAATCGATTCTGCTTCGAGCTTTTTTAAATGCGTTAATTTTTTATTATTTATTTTCATACAACCACTATTCGTAAGATTTACGTCAACAAGTTTAAAGAAATCATCTCCATTTCAAGATTCAGAAAAGAAATGCGTGAGTAATTTAACAGATTAAATAAGTTTATAACAGGAGCTTATACAAAAAAACACGGGGCTACTTGATTAATATCATTAAACCTACCCATAACGCCAATATAATCAAATACAGTTATAACCAAATCGTAAAGACATATTAACCAAAAAACCAAACAAGTTTATTTTTTTACTTTACATTCCTATAAATCATTTTCTGAATCATTTCTTATTCCATATTTGCCATAGTTTGCCTTCTGCTTCATGCAAAATCTTAACCACAACCATCAATAAATTCATTTATATCCCAATTGAGAATTTAACCGCCCTCCTCTTTTTATAAACCAAGCTAAATCTTTTTTATCCAACCCCTCTCTCCAACGCTCATCTAATTTAACGCCTTTATGGCGCTTAAAGCGAGTATCATTACCAAATGCCTTTCACCAAACCCCAGATCCACCATTTCTTTTTCAAAGTCTATCTGTGCCCAAGTACATATTTTTTTCAACTCCCCTTCCAAATCCGTCACTAGATCTTCATATTTAACAATAAGCAAATCCTCTTTTTGAACAAGTTTCTTTAAATAATAAAGAGCACCAGAGTAATATCTGTACCAACCTAAAAAGCTTTCTTTTTTTGTAAAACCACTACGATACTTGGAATGAAAAACACCTCGTCCATCTCGGGTCAAAAGTAATATTTTTGTTTTTTTGGGATAACTTTTATAAAGAGCAATGCCCTTTAAGAAGTTTTTTGAAGAATCCACAATAAAATTTTTTTCTCTTGTTTCCAATACAACATCATATAAATAAGCCGTGTTTTCAACCCCTTTTTTTAAAGAACTCGGCAATGGCGGTCTAAAAAAACTCGGAAGCATAAAATGCAATCTAGTCATAAAAGTTCGAAGCTTGCTTACAAAAAGATAACCCCTTGTTTGTTGTTTTTTATCAATAACCGTTGAAGCACGAGTATCCCATTGTCTAAGTTCATACGGTTGTTTTTTTAAATCAATGTTTTTTTCCAAAAGAACTTGGGAGTAAAGCTTATTCCACTCTTTACAATCAGCAACCTTTAAACCACAGCCACACATTTGTTCTAAAGAGATTGCCTTACCTAAAAAACTAAACTCGCCTAATGACTCTCCTTGTGAATGCCCCCCCAACAACATATCCAACAATGTTGATCCTGAACGAGCAGCTGCATATATATATACTTTTTTTCCATATCATTCCATTCAAATCTAAAACCTAGAAAGAAGAACCAATTAAATCACCTGGATTCTGAATAAGCCAAACTGTCAGCATCAAAATCTCTTTTCGCAAACAAGTCGATACGGCAAAAAAATAACACAAAAACTGGTCATTTGGTTTATCCCCCTTAAAGTCCCACAGAACCTCAAGCGATTTAATCAACGCTTCCCTAAAACAAGGTACATTTAATTTTAATTACTCTCTATTCCCTCCAAAAACTTCAAGGTATACACTCAATGTTTTATCTCGCACAAGATGCCAATCATAATTTTTAGCCACCCAAGCTTTAATCTTATCTCGCTCAACATCATCCGCAGATTTTTTAGAAAATAAAACTAATTTTTTAGACAACTCCTCTACAGAGCCCAATTTAAAATAGTGTTGCGATTCCAAACCAACTTCAATATTTGCAGGAATGTCACTTGCCAGTACGGGCAAACCAAAACTCAAGGCCTCTAATAAAGCAATCGGTAACCCTTCATGCGATGACGGCAAAACAAAAACCCCTGCATAATTAAATATTTCTTTTAAAGAATTACCTGATAAAAAGCCCGTTGCAACAATGTTTTTAGCTTCTGATGCTCTCTTTAATACCGCCTCGCTATACTCATCAGGATGATCAGAAGACCCCACTATGACCAATTTCCAGCCTAAAAGGTTCGCCTGCTCAAATGCATTCATTAAATCAAAATGCCGCTTTTCGGGTACTAAACGGCTGACAATTAAAATATATTGATTTTTTTCCAATCCATATTGTTTTAATGCACCTTCAGTATCAAGCGTTTTTTGTATAGAAACCCCATTCGGAATAAGCTCGGAATCAATGCCGTGTTTATTTTTTACCAATGTTTGTATCGTTTTTGAGATCACAATGACTTTATTTGAAAATCGAACACCAAATCGCTCACCTAACTGTAATGTTTTTTTTGCAAAGCCACCCCATTTTTGGCGATCATAATCTGGGCCATGATGCGTCATCACAACTTTCAAACCAAGCAACCTTGCTAAAGGCACCATTAAAGCCGGTCCAACCGCATGGATATGCAAAATATCAGGCCGTTTAATCGCTGCATACAATACGCCCAAAAAAGTATGAACAAGCGACTCCAAGCGCTTGGATTTTGGTGCCCATAACTTTTTAATATGAACACTTAAATATTGATTATTCATAACATCAGGTTGATACATTGATCGAGCTAAAACAGTCACATGACATTTCTTTTCAACCAATAGAGGCGCTAACTGCTCCACATGTGTTTCAATCCCTCCCTGTACATTAGGGATACCCCGTAAACCAAGAATAAAAATGGATTTTGTCATTAACAGTTAACCCCTAGCTCTCGATAAAGACGCTGTACCCGCTCCAAATATCGCTCAACGGTAAAGTCTTTTTCTACCCACTTTCGTCCCGCTTTACCCATTTGAATAAGAGCCTCTTTATCCATATTCTCAAACTCCATTAACACACCAGCTAAAGCATCAACATTTGCACTCTCAAATAACGCACCTGTTTCTCCTTCTTTAATCATTTCAGGGATCCCCCCCATATTCGCACCAATAACAGGACGCTCTAAAGCATACGCTTCCATAATACTTATCGGGGCATTTTCATACCATTCAGAAGGCAAAACAACGGCTTTGGCTTGGCGGATAACATCAAAAAGTGCTTCGCCTTTTTGATACCCCAGTAATTCAATATTGGTTGCATCCGATGCATTAATTAACTGCATCAACTCCTGCTCTAAAGGCCCTGTTCCTACAATTTTAACGTTAACATTGGCTTGCTTTGCGGCAAGAACAAGCGTTTTAACTCCTTTTTCTGCTCCCAAACGCCCAAAAAATACAAATGCATCGCCCGGCTCACCCTTTGGTTTTAGCTTTGATAAATCGACAAAGTTTGGAATATAAGTAAATTTTTCTCGAGGCCAACCCCATTCCACTAATTTTTCCAGATAAAATTGGCTAGGCACGATAAATCGATCCACTCCTTTTGAATAAGATTTCATCAAACGTTGAACCCATGCTTCCAACAGAATAACGGAACTTAACATTGTTGAATTTTTAATGCACTTATGCTTTACAACATTAAAAAGACTCCCACGATGACAACGTTCACACACCCCATCATGAGTTAGCATTTTATACGCAGGACATGCAATTTTTAAATCGTGCAGAGTTAAAACCGTTGGAATACCCTTAGACTTTAAGGCATTAAAGATAGAAGGCGAAATATGGTGATACACGTTATGTGCATGAGCAATATCAGGCTGAACAGCATCCACTAGATCACTCATTTTTTTTTGTGCTTCTCTGGAATAAATCACCTTGATTGCACTGTTTATTTTTTGAAAAAAGGAGTAATGTTGACCAAACTCTATTTCATCAATAAAATAATCTTGCCACTCACTTTGATTATTTTTTTCATGCTTCATTGAAAAAGGGATTACATTCCAACCTTTCTCCTGAAACAATCGATTTTGCTCCAAAAAAACAACTTCAGCACCACCACGCCGATAAAAGTAATTATTAATTGAAATCAGTGTTGGAATGGTATTTTCTAATTTTTTATTCATTATCGCTTGCTTTTAAATGTATTATTGCGAACCCATAAAGTATCAATACGTTGTTACTAACTAACGCTCCACGTTAACAACGCGTAGTTAGTAAACTGCAGGTGACGCAGGCAATTATGTATGACAATAGCGAAACCAGGTCAACTTTTGACGCTCCTCATCTTAAGTATAAGTTAACAAACCATACTGAGAGAGCAAGCTTTCAATATCAGAGTAGTTTTCTAAAAGCTCAATATCTTTTTTACTAGACTGCTTTTTAAGCTTCATCCCCTCATCTAAAGAAGGCAAAAGTGAATCGTCTTCTCCTAAAAACTGAATAACACGCTTGGCTTCAAAGACATTATTTTCTTTAAAAGACTCATATTGAACCTGTATATAGGGTATTTTTTCAGATAACCTTTCTAATTGTTTATCCAGCCAGTGCTTTGCCTTAATCCGTTTTAAAGCCTCTGAGGGCTTCATCATCGCTTGCACCCCCTCACCATATTCACCGCCAGAATAATTTCCTGTTTTCTTCGCCATTGCTTTAGATTTTAACCAGTCCATATTGTCATTTCTCACAATATGAATTATTGATATCTCATTCTCTATAAACCACTTAAAGTGCCAACGTAATCGTTCATATTCTAATGACAATGAAAATGCAGGGGAAAACAACCACTTTGAAGTAGCACGAAATAATCTGCGATATCCAAAACAACTTAAATATTCATTAAAAATAGCTTTAGAATGCCTTCTGTTATTTTCATCTAAAACAGAAAAGTCTTTCCTCAACAATGCCTGATTAGATATCCTTGCTAAATGATGTGGCGAACAGGATTGAGTCCACTCCCAACCACAAGCAATTTTTGGATGCAAACTAATTGCCTCAGCTAAGGCACTACTTCCAGTTCGCTGAGTGCCTACAATTACAAAGTATTTCATTTCAAAAAATATCCTATCAATTTATTTTGTAGCCAATTCAAAAAAGGTCGTAGGGCCATTTTTTAACGTCAATAAGTTAATATTGATCAACAAGCTCCCCCCCTTTTCTTGAACTTGCAACCTTTGAACCCGCTCGCCACGCAAGTTCAATGCATAAAGCTTCATATCAGAACTATTTTGGTTTTCAAGTGAAAACAAAACCGATTGAGATTTAATTTGAACAGGCAATCGTCCCAGTTTAAGAAGCCGTGTTCCATCTGAATTTAACTGTGAACGGCTGTTACGAGCATCGGTTGCAAAAATAATAAGCATGCGACTTGATGTACTTAAATCATTTGTATCTAGTGACGATATCGACAAAGCGGCCTCCCCCGAGGCTTCTAAAACACTCATCTGTTTTAATGGTTCTACCGATGCTAAGTGATCATAAACAATGGCTTCTGTTTGAGGAGTAACCACCTTAAACTTTTTTTCTTTTGTATTTAAAAACAGCTCTTTTGTTGAAGAAATGATTTCATTACTATTTGAAGCATATACAATATTGGACTTTCTTATCTCTCTTAAATTTCCACTCCATTGTTTTCCTCTTGGGTTCTTCCAGCCTTCCTGTACAAAAGGAATAATCGTCTCGGGTAAAAATCTATCAACTTGATTATAAACCACTCCGATTGAGGTTAATAACGACAACTTGGTAAAGGCAGGTGAGACTTTCTTATTTAAGGCATCACTGGAAGTAAAATCCGAATCCTTAAATAAAACCCCTAACACACGCTCTCCCTGTGCGACATCCCCTCTTCGGAACAATAGGGCAGATAAAGCCTCTCCTGCCCTTGCAACAGGGTCCATTCCAACAGAAAAAGGGTAAATGGCTCTTTGCCTTTTTGGTGCTTGCTGTCTATATTTCAATACAATCGGATTGGCATATCGACAAATGGCTTGCCACCCTTGAAAAGCAGCATAAGCGGGCATGGCAATGCCCGCTTCTCGTCGCCACTCATTCCAGAAAGGTTGGTTATACTCATCAACAACAAAGGGTTTACCAAGCTCCCGTACCAGGCTCATGTACTGGATATAAGGGAACGCCAATGCCACTGAGCTGTTATTGCTAATTTGACTACCACGCCTTACAAATTTGCTGGGATGATCATGATAAGCATGCACCGAAATCAACTCTAAATCTTGACGGGCCCCCATCGCTTGAACAGATTTACCATTATTATAAGCCGTGATTTTCCCCTTATACCCCAGTTCACGAAGGTATTGCTCCATCCAGGCAAATGTTTTTTTCTCCGTCTCCACCAAAAATTCATTCATTAAAGAAGAAGCCTCTGAAGCCTCATATCTCTTAAGGGAAGCAACTTTCTTATACCCTTTCGATTTTAACCAATCTTGAAATTTATACTGAACTTTTAACGGATAAGTAGCGTTTCGCTGAGTATTAAACCCTAACCCCATTTCATTAACGGTTGTAATAGCAATCAAATTTGGCTCCATCAGGGTTGGGCGCCCTGTATAAGGGTTTTTTGAAGCCAGCATTAAATCAACCATTTTTTTCCAATGGTCTTGTGCAGACGGACTAAAATGAACGTCCAGCCTTAAATCATATTTTTTAGCCGAGCGATTGCCTTTAATATAATAAGCACCATTCCAGGATGTTGCTGCATCAATCATATATTGAATATTATGCTGATTTAAAAGATGCAACAGATAATAAATACGATCCGCCTGCTCCCCATTAAAGTCAAAATCGCCCTTGGCACCTTTCATTAACGTACTGTCAAGAAAGTGCAATCTAACCAAATTATAACCACGACTTTTTAACTCCAACACAATTTGCTCTAACTCCTGTTTTCTAGGAACAAAACCATGAGGTTTTTCAAAAACCAACGGGGCACATAGATAACGATTATCCCATTTATCACCAAAATTAATTTGTTGGTTCTTAAATAAGGGTTCAAAATCTAAAGCAGATCCCTTTTGCACCCGTAAATCAAAATCCTTAACGGTTAGCCAAACCTCTTTAGCAACAACCGTTGTCGTATTTAGCAAACTTACACAAAATAAAAAAAGCAATACCCTAATGTTTACCATATGAAAATCCTTTTGCCAATAAAGCCATTTAATGCTTTTCTTTCTCGCGCTGTAAAAGGCTTAATAAAATAGGCAAGCAATAAATACAAAATCATGGCAATGATTAAACTAACAATAGAAGCTTGCAGATTCGTAAAATAAAGCGTTGACAACCAGAATCCGACACTATTTGAGAAAATAGCTAACATTGTTATAATAACAACTGCCTTCCAATCCAAATAAAACCTAAATTTCAAACGGCTCAGTTTATACATAATATAACTATTTCGGAAAATTAAAATAATTGAAAGCCCACAAACCAAACCAACCAAACTAAAGGTGCTGGCAAGATAGAGCCAAACAGGAAGCAACCACAAAGAAAACAAATTACTTTTAAACAGCAATCGACTTTGACCGACCGAATTACAAATTAATTGTAAAACGTCTCTTTGGCTTTCTAACACTAAAATAAATAATAATGCGGCAATCAACCATGCGCTTTCACCATACTTATTTTTAGTAACAAAGTCAATTAACCCTTCACCACTTAATAAAAACCAAAAAGCCATTGGGATAATAACAAATAAATTTAATTTTAATAAAATACCGACCAAATGCGTTGTTTGAGAAAAATCTTTACTCTCGGTATAACGCGCCATCAGAACTGGCTCAACCAATCCCAATAATAACTTTACAGGCAAATACCTTTGCATCACACCAACAATGGCATAAGCAAACCCTAAAGCCGCCAAGGCAGGCGCCGCAAATAAAGAAGCCCCAATTAACTTGCTGGTAGGTGGCAATGTATGAAACCCCAATAACGTTTGAAAATAGTTATCCAGTGCAAAAGAATAAACTTTTTTTATCTCTATTGAATACTCTTTCTCTTCTTCTGATGTATTTTCTTTTAAAAATTGATTTAAGCTAAACAGTAAATATAAAATGCCTAACCAAACCGTAATGGCTTGAACCCAAAAAACCGCATTGAGATCCAGATTAATGCCATAAAACAAAAGACTGATTAAACCAGTTAATTTAAGAAACCACTCAATTGCAAAACCAATCATTGCTTGTTTTTGCATCAATAATGCCTGAAGAGTGCGGACAAGATGCATTGAAAAACCAAACCCGACCAAATACACCGTAAAAAGAAATAAAAGCTCTAGGTTAAATATAAAATTCAATCCTTTTGAAATTTCATCGCTAAACAAAACAAAAGGAATTAAACATATAAACAATGTTACCAAGCGATACAAACAAAGTTTCCATACCCAGTTCATTAATTTTTTTGTAGAACCAAACAGCTTTATCTCTGGTAAAAACCGTGGGACTACTCGCTCTATTCCAGCATTACTTAATAACATGATAAAAAGCAACAATCCCGATAAAGCCGTATAAATTGCATAATCTGCAATCGACAGCTCTCGAACCAACAGAATTGCAACCCCAAAAGAGGCTATCGAAACAATCCCTCTTCCTGTTAAAAAATGTACAAACCCCTTTTTTACTCTTGAATTTGAATAATAATTTTCTGTTTTTTGTTGTTGAGACATTTACAAGCTTTCTTTATAAATAATCATAACGAGACAGCATGTCAGAAATTGAACATTCAATCGTTTGTAATTGCAACGTATTTAAATCTTTTTCAAAGGCTCGACTCCGCCCTTTTTTAATCGTTTGTTGTAAGAACTGTTTTTCAAATTTTGGTGTCCATTCAAGACCGCTAAAAGCCAACATTTTGTCAAAAGACGCTTTGGGCTTATCTAAAATATCTTCATAACGTATCTTCAAATAGTCTTCTTCTGACAACGCTCTTTCCGCCTCTTCAAAAGCCTCCATTAACAACTTCCATGAAATACCCGCCAAATGAGGATAAGTCTGGCCTTTTGACACCCACTCTTGTGCATAATCTTCTGATAATGCTCCCCATAACCAGTTTTCTGGTCCACGATAGCCACCCCACCAGGACATTTGTAACCATGAATTTGCAACAGCACGCCCATCACGAATGACATGAATGAATTTAGCTTGAGGAAAAATTTCTTTAAAAAAACCGATTCTTGGCCAGCCAGTATATTTATGTGAAAATATCGGCTTCTTTTGTGCACTTGATATACCCTTAAAAAAATCATTAAAAGAGTTCCTTAACCAAGGTGTCACATCGATATCTAATAAATCCCTATTCGAGTTTGCATAAATAGGGGAAACCTTACGACTAATCAGTTGATAGGCTTCCGACGGGGCAAAGCGAATCCCTCCTTTTCTTGTGTATTTTCCAAGCCGCGAACGGTATAAAGTGTTATTCCATCGCCCTTTTTGGTTTAAAAAACGAATATTATCTTCAATATTAGAAATAAACCCAACATCCTCATGCTTCGCTAAAATCTCATGAACAAATGAAGAGCCACACCTTCCCGTTCCAATAATAAATACTAAATTTTTCATCATTTACTTCTCTAGGAGAGACTGATACTGTAATTCAAGTCGTTGAGATAAAACCTCATATGTTCGACAATCCCGAACATATTTAATTCCATTTTCACCCATTGCTTGACCTAATTTTGGGTCATTTAAAATCTTAATACATGCCTCAGAAAACGCTCTTGCTGTATACTCAACCGCATAACCCGCACCACTTTCTTGAAGAACTTTGCTTTGATCAGGGTGCGTGTTTGCCACCACAGGCTTTCCTAAAGCAAGGTACTCGACCACCTTGGTTGGTGAGGTTGAATCCAAAATCGGACTTGGACGAAATGGCGATAAACAAACATCTGACCTCAAAATATAAGACCACCCTTTTTCCATTGGTACAAAGCCTGTAAAAATCACATTTTCAAGTATCCCTAGTTGCTCAGCTCGTTTTTTTAAAAAGGCCATATCTTTAGAAGGCGCATCTCCAACCAACAATAGAACGGTATCAGGCATACTTTCCAATATTTCTGAAAGCATATCCAGTAAAAAGTCAATTCGACGAATACGAACCATTGTTCCCAGATAGATTAACACTTTTTTGCCTAATAACCGTTCCTCTTCAACTGGCTCTGATGTATAGTTTTCCAGTGTACTCAAACTAATTCCCATTGGTACGGGCATCATTTTATGTTCAGAAATCCCATGTTTTTGAACATCCTGTAACATCTTATCACTCTGAACAAAAATAAAGTCCGCTTTAGGTAGAACCAGCTTATATAAAATAAAACTTGAAATTTTTCCTCTAAACCAATAAAACACCCTCATGAACCAGGAAAAGTGCGTTGAAAAATCCTTTGCCCGATATAAATCGGCCTCGGGATAGGGAAAGGACATCCAGTAGTAAAAAGGAACCCCTGATTTTTTAGCGGCTAATCGTCCAATCAACCCTGCAAAAACCTTATCCCGAACCTGAATAAAGTCATAATGGTTATTTTTAATTATCTTAAATAAACGAATATCGTGAAAGAAGCCCAATAGTTGATTTTTAACTTTTGAAAATAAACGTGATGAAGCACTCTTTGATCCAATAAAAACCCTTTCATTGTCATTAACCACTTCAACAGCCGCCTCCCCTTCTTCAATTCGTTGCATATGCCAATCAATAGCATGCCCTTTTTTAACAATGCCTTTTGAAAAAAGCTCTGTTAAATCAACTCGAAAGGTTGGGTATTTTTCTCTGGTAGAATATAAAAAATACATTTTTTTAGGGATTTTTTTCACTAAAAATACGCCTCTCTTCAGAATTAAGCCACGATATCAGGCCAAAACAGGACATTAACAAAAACATCGTCGGTGCTGCATATGGAATATCTGGGCGATAAAAAAGAATCATAAAAAAGAGTACAACAATCGCCTGAAGAGCACGCGCCAATGAACGTTGCCATAAAGGCAAGTATTGAGACTGGGAAAGAACACCTGCATTGTTATAATTAAAATAAAAAATAAGAATGATTGCCGTAGCCCCCAAAACACCAAGCTCCCAAAGTAATATTGAAATGCCAACTGCATCAATCTTCATTGGATAAAAAACTCGAGCCACCTCACCAAGCACAGCTCCCATCGTTCTCGATGAGCCCAAACCATGTCCAATAAGCATTTCAACACTCGTACCATAATTGAAAAGCCACATTTCAATTGCCTGCCTTCTTGTTACAGCACCCGCTTCTGCACTAAACCCTTCAGACTGCTCTTGAAATGAATACAAAAAAGCATGTTGAACATTTTCAAAAAACTCTTTTCCTGTTGTCGACCAATGAAACGTCTGATAACTAACAAGAATAACAACTAAGCCCAAAAACAGAACAACGAGCCATAAGAAAAATTTAAAGGGATTTCGAATAATTTCTTTTCTATATAAAATAAGCAATCCAACAGGAATAAAAATAAAAATCGCTTTGACTTCAATAAGTAGTAATGGAACAACGAGAATGGGCAAAAAAAGCATAAGGTGAGTTTTTCCAAGCAATTTATCTCTAAAAAAAGAGAGGATTACAATTAACACCATCACAAGATACAGACCCAACATTGCAGTCAACCCACCACTGTCTTTGCTCCCGCCAAACGTACCAACCACACTATCAGAAGCTTCAACCGCAACGAAAGTGCTAGCCAACCGCTCTGAACGCACAAAAATATATTGATACAAAACAGGGAATATTTGAAAAAGAGCAATGACTAACATAATCATCAACCACAGTTTAATTACCCGACTGGAAATTGGGTAAAAAGCTAAAAATGCCCAAACAGCACCAAATAAAAATATACTTTTTATCGCAACAATAACCTGAGGCAAAGGAGGGTGTGAAACAAGAAAAGAAAAGAAAATAACGAGCAAAAAGAAAGCAAGAGGAATAGAGACCGGTAATTTTTTATCTTGCATTACTTGTTGTTTCGACTGTTTTAACAAACTTAATGTCGCAGGAATATATAACAACGCCGCCATGCCATACGTCACCCACCAAATACGATCAAACCCTGGTATAAAATATTTGATTGCCCCAGCAATAAGCAGAGTGGTAACACCTGTCAAAATAAACAAAAATACAGGCTGAGAGAGTAAAAAAAACGCAATAAAAACACCTGAAAGAATAACAACAAGTAGAGCTTGACCCGTACTCGCAATATAACCGGAAATAAAAGCAATCAAAATTATGAATAAAAATGATGCCACTATTTTTATGTTAAAAACAGGTGTTAAATTTATCACAATCAATCACTTATCTTGTTCTTTT
The DNA here is from genome assembly GCA_015487495.1 of Thiomicrorhabdus sp. Classification (GTDB taxonomy): domain Bacteria; phylum Pseudomonadota; class Gammaproteobacteria; order Thiomicrospirales; family Thiomicrospiraceae; genus Thiomicrorhabdus. The sequence goes on along the minus strand of WFPP01000089.1, from coordinate 14,965 downwards.
ATATACTGCCAGGTTTTCCATGGAAAAGACTCTACATTAAGAAGGTTTTTTAGCTTAAAAACTTCATCTGAAAGCTCACACATTAGTTTTTCTTCCGTACTTTTCTTCATTTTTGGAGTCACTGTATTCAATAAAACACGGTTCTTATCTCGCAATTTAACAACACAATCAGAGTTTTTAATTTTGTGAACCAAGGAGGCCAACCCTACTCTTCTCAAAAAAGTTCCCACTTTCTTTAAGCAGGCATCAACCCCCTTATATTTTTCGATATAACTGACATTTTGCTTACGCTCCAAATAAACAGATTTATGCCCAGGGTTAATGTCTAAAAATTGATATAACCTCTCAGCAATTTTTTTAGGATTGTTAGAAATATCCTCCTGAATTAAAACCAAAATATTTTTTGGAGGAAAATGTTCAAACCAACAACTCAAATGCTGATAATATCTGGACTGTTCCAAATATTCTGGATGGGCATTTAAACCGGTTTCAAATGTATTATCTTTGCCTTTATATTGACCAATTCGAATTAAATGCAAGTGATTGGAATAAGCCCGTTCTACAGGGTCTCGCAATATAACAACAATTTTAAAATCAGGATTGTACTCTTTTGCCCGAATAACAGCATTAACATCATTAAAATAGGAAGGCGATATTTCTCCCAGCTTTAGCGTATTTTCTGTCGTTTTCTTAAAAAAAGACTCATACCATTCAACCCCTTTTTCATAGTTATATGAAAAAAAATCCAATTCTTTTGGTTGACTAACAACCACTTCTGGGTGATCCTCTAACACACGATAAATCCAGGTTGAAGCTGCTTTTTGAACCCCTATCCCGATGAAATTGCACTTCACAATAAAAAATACCTTACACTTAAAACATCAAATAAATTCTAATTACCAATTAATTTTTTTCGTTCACTTTCATTTAAGCCTTGAAGCAATGAAACAATAAAGCTTTTTTGAACCTTCTGTTCTTGTAAAAAATCTTTACCAATGCTTGAAACGCGAAACAATAACCCATCTGGAATGATCCCTTTCAAACCATAAGACAGTTGCTGTAATTTACGATCAAGCCCACCATCAACAACTTTATCTCCCACGAGAATCCAATATAGAACAAATTCATTTCGATTACCCAGAACGGTATTTAAAACCCGAGCAGGAATCATATTAAATCCTGTATCAATAAAAGTTTTCTTATTACTCAGTACAGCAAACCCTTGTGCAGGATAACAAACCTCTGGTTTATGTACCTGCATAGAATCTTCCTGATTATCTCCATAAGCCAAAGAAAGCATTATCCTATTACCTTTGGAATCTACATACGTTCTGGATATATTTTGTGAATAAATTTCCGCCAACTTTCCTTCTAGCTCAGGATCCGCAAGCACCATTAATTGATCTTCTACTATTTTCCAATCACCAAACTCTTTGGGAATCAATGTTTCAAAATCAACTCGATCTTCTGGGTTTTTAGGTTGCAATGTTGGTTTTAAATAATCACCTAAAAAAAGCGATACAACCAAGACACTAAAAATAAAACTGCTTTTATACCAACTCATACAGTACTCTTTTGTTTTCTTCTTTGATAAACGCGTTCACACCAATGAATAAATGAGTCTACAAAAATAATTAATACCAGTGCGACACCAAAGAGAACCAAACCAGCAAAGTCATGAATAAAGCCTTGCCCTACCTCATCACCATAATGATAGGTTACCAGTACCAAAATAATGACCCTAACCGTATTTGCAAAAAATGAAATGGGAATAATCAACAATGCAAGAGACAAATTACGTGCAAACGAATCTCTTTTGATCAGGTGTAAATACAACAACCCCATTGCTTCTAGCGTAAACACCGTATGTAATCCTGCACAGGCATCCGCAACCAGTAACTTGTAGTACCCTATTTGCAAGATCACACCACTGCGCGCAATAGGGTAATCAAATTGATACAAGATCATCTCTGCAACATTAGAAACGGCTATTTTCATTGGAAGTGTCAAGGCATCCACCACTGTAACGGGAAGTGGCAACATAAAAATAAGAAAAAAGAGTGGAAACCAAACTTTTTTTAGCGCCTTACTCCCCAAAGTCAACAAGATAATAGAAGCTAAAATTAAAATTTGAGAACCCACCTCAAAAATTAAAATATCTTGCGACCTTCCTACAATATAAACAAGCAATGAAAATATTAATAACACCCCTCCTAAAACAGGCCGACTATCTTGGTAATTGCCCGAAATAAAGACCTCACGTTTTTGCCAAAACAAAAACAGAGAAATCATCAAAATAATAGGGCCATGACCTTGTTCATCACTTGCCCACAGAGTAGAGGTCAAATCCACATAGGTTGGAATAAACAAGATTAATATTCCAAGCACAATGGGCATCCATTGCCATTGATGCGGCAATGAATTAGGCGATTGATTTTCTATTGACATAGTCATAATTTCATTATTAGCATTAGGAGTTGACACTATTTAAAACAACACCGACAGGTTCGGCACCTGCAATTAAAATTTGTTGTTTTGCTTGCTCAATATCCGCTATTTTTGCATTATCTTTGCTTACAATCAGCAATGCCCCTTTTGTAACTGCAGACATGGCTTGTGCATCCGAATTCTCTAACATAGCAGGTGTGTCAATAACAAGAACTTCATACTGCTCTTCAAGTTTTTGAATCAAGACTTCAAATCGTGAGTGTCCTAATAACTCCAATGGGTTTGGTGGGATGGTTCCTGAAGTCAATAAAGACAAGTTCGCTATTTTTGAAACAGGCTGAATCACATCCAAATCAACCCGCTTAGCCAACAAGTCAGAGAGACCTAGTCGATTTTGAATACGAAACAGTTCATGTTGTGCAGGAGATCTCATATCCGCATCAATTAACAGTGTTCGTTGACCGAGTTGCGCAAACAACACAGCAAGATTAGCCGCAGTATAGCTGGTACCTTGCCCGGAACGGGGAGCTGTTAAAACAAGCGATTTATTTTCAGCAAACCAGCGTAGAGACAACTGACTTCTTAACCCTCTTAAAGCCTCAACATCGTCTCCATAAGCATGAAAAGCCGTAATCACCCGACTGTCGATTGAGTCATCCCCAACCGTTAAACATGAGTAATCAAATTGTTTTGATACAATTTGCACGATGTCTTCTTTTGTAACAAGGCCTAACTTTACTGCCGCATCTCCAAAACGTAAACCATATTCCTTTTGGGCTTTTATAATTTGGTCAGCATCCTGAGGTTGTAACTTACCAGCCTCTAATAACAAATGCCCAATGGTTCGCTTATTTTGCCCCACTTCAATTAACTGATGTTCCACTTTAATTCCTCAATAATTTTTTTAATTTATCTAGGGGTTGGATTTGCTAATAACGCCGTTGAAGGTTTTGATGCATGTATTTCACCCAAAACAGGCAAACCTGTTGCCAACACAATATCCTCTTTTGTGCGAACCCGTCGATCAAACAATTCCGCTAAAAGTGCAACGACAATCGCCAAAATCGTTCCCAAAAAAACCGATAAAACAACATTAATTAACACATTCGGTTTACTTGGTTCATTGGGAACAACAGCTGGATTTAAAATGGAAATATCACTTTCACGTGACTCACCTTCTAATGTCATTTGGCTTAAGCGTTGCGTTGCAAGACTTAAAATTTGCTCGGCATCGTTTACATCACGCATATAAACATCCAGCATATTGCGATTTTCATTAATGGCCAGCAACACCTCTTTTTGAGCCACAATCGCATCATTTAGTTCTGTTACTTTTTGTTCTGCAATCAGGAGGTCACTTTTAATACGCCCTTTAGCAGCCCTTATCTCTGAATTCAGTTTTCGACTGAGACTTTGAACTTCAGAGCGTGCCGCCCGGTAATCTGGGTGTTGCTCACTAAAACGCTCTTTTAATTCAGATAATCTCACCTCTGCACGAGACAATAAAACTTTTAAATCACGAATAACGGGGTCCGCTAAGACAGCCGTGTCTAAATTTTTTATCCCCCCCTTTAAAATAGCCTCTTGTCTTGATTTTTGGTTAAACAACTCAGCTTGCGCAACAACCAACTGTTGAGACAGTTGAGCTAAACGGGCATTTTCAACATCCATGCGCTCATCAATTGAAACAATGCCTTTTTCACGTTGATAATCAGACAACTTTTGCTGTGCAAACATGAGTTTTAAGCGCATCTCCTCAACGCGTTTTTCAAACCATTCAGACGTTCTTTTTGATGGATCAATTTTAAGCTGAAGATTGGTCTCTATATACGCTTCTGCAAACGCATTTGCCAACATCGCCGCCGATTCAGGTGTATTGGATTCATATACAATGGAAATAACACTGCTCTCCCTGGACGGATTAACGGTTAATTTTTTCAATAACGCATCAGCTAACCAACCCCGAATATCTCCTTGACCCCCTGTTTCTTCATAAAAGGCATCAACCACCTCTGGATTGGTATAAAGCTCCAGATTATTCACCACTTTCAATGCAACATTTTGACTGCTAATAATATCGACTTGGGTTGCCAAATAACCGGGGATTAATTGATTGGGAACCCGGTTACCTGTAACCGGATCAACGCCTTTATAATTCACAACCAAAGCAGCGGTACTTTCGTAAGCTTTCGGCAACATCAAACTAATCACAACCGTTGTTGCAACGGTTACAAAAAAGGCCAGAAACGCCAATGCCTTCCTTGCCTTTAACACAATCAGAAACTGATAAAAACTCATTCTGCTTAATCCTTAAAATAATCGTTCTTTAACGGTAATCACATCATCCGCCAAAATTTCGGTGGCCAGTGAAGCACTAAACTTTCTCAGTTGCCCGTGCTCATCTCTTCGATCAATCTCAAGACCTCTGTCTGTCCCCCTGTTTGAAACACCGCCTCCAGCAGCAATCGCTTGTGCAACCGTCATGTTAGGCTTATAACGATACACTCCAGGGCGGTTTGCCTCGCCCAATACGTAAAACACAGGGGCTTCGGGGACGTAGATAATATCACCTGCGACCATCTGAATGTTTGTTCTTTTAATAATATCAACACTCGATTTAAGAAAAAGTTGATCAATATTAACTGCAATTCTTTTAGGTGGCGTTTCCCCCATACGAAGAATGGTGATTTCACTGGATCCTTTTGCTGAAACCCCTCCCGACAAGGCAATAAAATCAAATAATGTTTTTGCTCCAGATTCAATTGAATACTTGCCGGGCTTCATTACTTGTCCCAAAATAGAAACCTGCTGATTTGCAGATTGCAATACAATCACATTCACTTGGGCTTGCCTTAAATACCCTTCCTGAATCAATCTACTTGCTATCAACTGTTCCGTTTCAGGTGCACTTAACCCACCAACTCTAATCTCACCAATTAATGGGAAATTCAACATCCCAGAGGCAGCCACTTTAGCTTCTGTGGTTAGATCTGGGTTGCCATACACAGAAATACGCACCAAATCACCATCATCCAGTACATTATCCGTTGCCGAAACCATTGTGGAAAAACATAAAAACAAAACAAAAATCAATTTTTTCATATCAAAATATCTTTTTTTAGTTAAAACTTAACATCAAGACTCAATGCAAATGAGTCCACCTCATAATCTCTTAATACCTGGGTCGAATTTCGAGCACTTTGATTAAATTTCAAAGCAACATTAAGCATAGGGTCAGGCTGATAATTGACACCAAGCGTTAACCATGCATAACGCTCTTTAAAGCCACTTCCCAGCTCCTGATCCAAATACTCCTTAAGCTCATCTTTCACTACGCCGTTCAAAGACACTTTTTCGGATACTTGCCAAGAAGCCCCCAAAGAATAACCCGTTTTTTCACCAAAACTGGAAGCTCGATAGCTACTTGAAAACAGTTGACGATACAAGCTGGCATTCAAAACCACTTTACCCGTTGGAAGCCAAAAATAATCAACCTTCATGCTCAAACCATCATAATCCCGATTAGGTAGATTAGGGTGTGTTCGCGCATTCCAACCTGCATCAACCTGTAAATGACTCTTACCTGTTATTCGCCAGTCCAGATTAAATAAAACAAGGTCTTGCCGGTATCTGTTATCAATCACACTGCTCGCGCTCAATGTCCGCCCAGGATAAGAACCGTCTTCCTGCGAGAACGTTACCCCTACCCGATTACGTGAATGTGTAACATAATTCATAAAAACGGATTTTTTGGTACTTTTACGGTCATTCCGCTGCAACGCCAACAAATCATAACTAAGGTCATAGTCTGATAGCTTAATGCCCACCTCCCAGTCGGGGGTATAGCGCCACTTTCCTAAAAATTGCGCCGTACTGTCTTCTTTTTTACTCGACGCTTGAGTTGTGGTGTTTGAAAAATCATTCAATGTTGTCTTTTGAACAAACCCGACATTCCCCGTTAACGCACTCCCGAGAGCCCAGTTCCATTTCAAATCCAGTACTTGCCCAACATAATTCAAGTTTGAATTTTGATCAAAGCGGTTATCAATCACCGCTGCATCTAAAATAAAATGCTGGCGACTTAACAACCAATCCACAGCAACACCTGCTGTTGTTTGATAAATGGTGTCGTCTTTACTTGACCTGGCCGGTAAAACAGAAGCAGAGTCCAACCGATAAAGGTTACTGTCCTTTACCACGGTTACACCTACATAAGGAGAAAAGGCATTATCGGCACAAACATCTCCAGCCACCAACACAAACGCCATCCAACCCAATGAAGCCAGTCGCTGACAACACGACTGACAATATTTATTTTTTAGGGGCAAATTGACCAACGTATTCAATTTCTGCAGCCTCTTTTAAGGAGTTAACAAGGTTTAAAGAGGCTTTCTTTCTCTCTTCCAGCAGCAACTGCCTTACAATCACCTCTTTCGCATCCTCTAAAGAAAGCGATTGATCCAGTAACTTATGTAACTCAACCACAAGCAGACCATCCGTCATTTTTAAATACCCTATGTCCCCTGCTTGCAAAGCACTTAAAAAATGCATAATTGGATTAGGCAACTTTCCTTCCACTTTTGCCTCCATCATTTTTTTATACGTAATACCTTGCGCATCCAACTCCTTCAAAATATCATCAATCGATCTTCCATCTTTAACCTGATCAATAATTAAATCCACCTTTTCTGGACCCGCTGAAATCGCCAACTTGGTAAACACATACATTTTGCGATCTGCAAATAACTCTGGAAAATTATCATAAAAGGCTTTAATTTGTTCATCCGTTGGCATCGCAACAGTTTCTAAAGTCCGTTGAACATAACGATCAATTAACACCTTATTTTTAGCTTCTTCTACAGCACTTAAAACTTTAGGCTCCCTATCCAGCTTTGCCTTTTTAGCTGCCTGCAATACCAATGTCTTTTCAATCAAGCTATCCAAGGCTTTTTTTTCAACTTCTTCTTTAGAGTAGTCACCTTTTGGAACCTTTACTGTGGACAACAATTGATTCAACTGGTGTATCGTAATTTCTTCACCATTTACCTTGGCAACCACCTGAGTATTATTTGAAGAGCTGGAAGAATCCCCTCCACACCCAGACAGCAAAAAAACCGAAGACAAAACAACGCTACTGCAAATGACTTTTAACATAACTCAAAACCTCTCTAGGGACGATCAAATAAACGCCCAAAAACACTCATCAAAACCACTTCAAATATTTTCCACAATTAAAAACAGTACCAAAACAGCTCTAAACAGCACTTTCTCAGCGCAAAAAAAAAGCGTAACAAAAACATTATTACGCTTTTCCAGCTACAAACATCTCATTAAATTCAAATGCCGTAGTTTTTCAAAGAATTTAGCCTGCTTTACGACGACGCGCCATAAAACCAACCAATCCCAATCCACCAAGTATCATCGCAAGCGTACTTGCCTCTGGAACAGGTGAAACCGATGTGGTAAATGCATACCCACCAATCGGACCATTCAAGATACCTGTAACATAGGTTGCATAGCTACCAGCAGATAAAAGCACGTCTTCAATACGCAACTTACCATCGAACCCAGGTACCGCTTGGGCAACAAATACAATTCCGTTAGTATCGTATAATGAAAAACCTATACTATTTGGAATTCCAAAATCACCCAATGAATCCAACACCTGATTCACAACCAGATCTTCAGCTAAAGTAAAATTAAACAAATCACCAAACGCTCCTGGTGCCCCAATACCAACAACCCGAGTATCAACCGTATTATCAATTAAGTTTAAATCGTATACAGCGGCACTCGCAAAATTCGATGCCACCAGCAAGGATACTGCCAGCACCATCTTTTTAAACATAGTCATAAAAACTCCCTATTTTTTTAAAATTGCAATTAAAAAATTTTAAATACGACCTTAATCATTTTTACAATTTAAAGCGTATTCTCGACTCATTATACAGTAAGTATTTTTATTAAAAAGAAAAAAATAAACGAAATACACAATAATTCACCGACACACACCAAAAATACGTATAAAGACTTAAGGAGTAAAAAAAAACCAGGAATTTCAAGCTACTTAATTTATTTACTAACAAATCAAGTTAAATAAAGGCCTGAAAAACCTGGTTTTAAAATCTGGCTCCCGATGCTGGACTCGAACCAGCGACATACGGATTAACAGTCCGGTGTTCTACCAACTGAACTAATCGGGAATTTTATCTCAAACATGTCGTTTGATGTGGCGTATTATAGGCATAATTTTTTATGCCGCAAGTTTTTTTTAAACTTTTTTCAATACAAAACAAAACAAAATTTCACAAAAGTTGAGCGATGTTATTTATTTACACCTAAAAACTACGCATCTTACAGCATTCTTATATAAAATAGACACCCTAAAATTTTATCACTCAATCAAAAATATAAATTTAATTTAATCAAAAAAATAAGGTACCTTTCTCATGAAAAAAGTTGTCATTCCCGTTGCTGGCTTAGGCACTCGTTTTTTACCTGCAACCAAAGCCATCCCAAAAGAGATGATTACCTTAGTCGATCAACCCCTCATTCAATATGTGGTACAAGAGGCCGTTAACGCCGGATTTACCGATATTATCTTGGTGACTCATTCATCCAAACAGGCCATTGAAAATCATTTTGACCATCATTTTGAGCTAGAAACCACCTTAGCCCTTAAAAAGAAAACAGCACTGATTGAGAAATTACGTGACATTATTCCAGACAACATAAACATCATTTCAGTACGCCAACCCGAACCTCTTGGCCTTGGGCATGCGGTATTGTGTGCTGCCCCTGTTATAGGGGGGGAAGATTTTTCGGTCATACTGCCCGATGTGATTTTAAACACCGGCTCTAATGACTTAAAACAAATGGTAAGCGCCTTTATCAATACCAAGCAAAGTCAAATTATGGTTGAAAAGGTTCCCATGGAGGAGGTGGATAAATATGGCATTGCAGATTGTCATGGAAAAACATTAAACCCCGCAGAATCCCTACCAATGAAAGGCATTGTTGAAAAACCGGCTCCCGAAATGGCGCCCTCTAATTTATCTGTAACAGGACGTTATGTACTGGATAATCGCATTTTAACCCTACTAAAAACCACCCCCAAAGGAGCAGGAAATGAAATTCAGTTAACCGATGCCATTGCCGAACTGATTAAAGAAAAAGGCGTACAAGCCTACTGCTTGGAAGGAAAAAGCTACGATTGTGGGGACAAACTTGGCTACTTAAAAGCTACTGTAGAATTTGCAGTAAACCACCCTGAACTTGGGGCTGAATTCTCAAGCTGGCTACAAGAGTTTAAACAATAATGATTCACACACAAGCTTACGCGGCATTAACATCACTCTCAGAGTCACTCAAACCAATACATTTAAAAACATTATTTGAAAACGATTCTGATCGATTTACGCAATGCCATTTGCAAATGGAAGGGTTGTTATTTGACTTCTCAAAACAAAAGGTCACTCAAGCGGTTATTGATCGATTATTAGAGCTTGCAAATGAACAGCAGTTAAAGGCGTGGATTGAAAAACTATTTAATGGCAACAAAATTAATCACACCGAATCTCGCGCCGCTTGGCATACCGCATTGCGAGACATTGAAAATCCACGTCCCGAAGTGGCACAACAGTGGCATAAAATGGAATCACTGGTGAATCGGGTGCATCAAAAACAACTTAGGGGCTACTCTGGAAAACCCATTGTAAACATCGTTAACATTGGGGTTGGTGGCAGTGACTTAGGGCCTCTTATGATGACCCATGCGCTGGATAAAGACAAACACCCTTATGCACCCGATATTCACTTTGTTTCAACGCTGGATGCCAGACAACTTCATAAAGTGTTAGACCGTCTTGACCCTGCTACCACATTATTTGTGGTCGCCTCAAAGTCGTTTACCACCATTGATACCCTCTCTCTGGCTGAAACCGCTAAAGAGTGGTTACAAGAATATGCACCAAGCCATCAAGCCGTCATGAACCACTTTATTGGCATCTCAACAGATGCTCAAAAAATGTCGGATTGGGGCATACTACCGGATTATCAATTGCTGTTTTGGGACTGGGTTGGTGGTCGATTCTCACTTTGGTCAACCATTGGGTTCAGCATTGCGTTAAAGCTGGGGATGCAGGGGTATAATGAGATGTTGACTGGTGCACATGCAATGGATCAACACTTTAAAAACACGCCTTTTGAACAAAACATTCCTGTTTTACTCGGTTTAATCGGCGTTTGGAACACCAATTTTTTAAAGTTATCCGCGCAAGCCATTCTGCCTTACGACTCCCGTTTAAAATACTTTGCCAGCTATCTTGAACAACTTGAGATGGAAAGCAATGGCAAACACACCCGGCGGGACGGCACCCCCGTCACCTATCGCACCTGCCCTATTTTATGGGGAGAGGTTGGGCCCAATGCACAGCACGCGTTTTATCAATTATTGCACCAAGGCACCGAACGAGTCATGTCGGACTTTATTCTGTTTAAAAAAGGCATTTCAGATTCAAAACGAGCCATTTTTCACCAAAACCTAAACATTGCAAACTGTTTGGCACAAAGCCGTGCAATGATGATTGGAGAAGACAACCAAAACTTGCACAAACATTATCCTGGCGATCAAGTTTCCAATACTCTGTTATTAGAACAGTTGGATGCTCACCATTTGGGTATGCTGGTCGCACTATATGAACACAAAGTATTTGTGCAATCCGTCATTTGGGAGATCAATGCTTTTGATCAATGGGGGGTTGAGTTAGGCAAAAAACTGGCATTGGATATTTTAAATCACATTGAAAACCAATCCACCGATCATCTTGACAGCTCAACGGCCAACATCCTTAAACATATTTGGGAGCAACGCAATGAAAATTAATGTGTTTGGAAACAACATCAGCGCACTGGTGTGTGCTGGCTGTTTGGCAGGAACCGGTAATCAAGTCACACTGGTTGGACACCGTAACAATGAGCGCTCAGAACCAGGACTTACCAAGCTACTGGATACGCAAGAAGATGCGGAACGACTCACGATCTCAAAAACATTTGATATTGAAGCGGAATACCAAATTATCTCATTTGATCCTGAACAGTGTGAAGAAGGTAAACGCATTGCCAAAATACTCTCTAAAGGAAACAATCCAAAACGCTGTATTATTATTCGCTCCAACTTTACTATGGGCTCCGTTAAAGAAATTGAACGTCTCTCTCAAATCCCTTGTGTCATCAACCCCGATTTTGCTTCCGATGGACGCGCCATACAGGACTTTATGCGCCCAGACAGAATCATTATTGGTAGCCGAAATGACGAAACCTTAAAACAGTTTAAACGCCTTTTTGCTCCTTTTAACCGTAACCGAAATGTGATGATTGAAATGTCGCCTGAATCGGCAGAGCTGACTAAATACGCCACCAATGCCATGCTGGCAACCCGAATTTCACTGATGAACGAACTGGCGCTTGCAGCAGAATCACTTGGCGCAGACATTGAAGAAGTGCGTCAAGGCATTGGCTCTGATAACCGTATTGGTGCCTCGTATCTTTATGCAGGGATTGGATTTGGCGGAACCCATTTTGCAAAAGACCTATGTCGTATCCACAAAATAATCAATCCATCCGACTCAAAAGAGGGCTTGCTTGAAGCGGTAATTCGTATAAATGAACAGCAAAAAGAAGCCCTGTTTAGAAAAGTCTGGCGGCATTTTGACTGCCATATTGAAAACAAGATCATCACTCTATGGGGGATCAGCTACAAACCCAATTCCAACTCCATTGAAGGCGCCCCCAGTTTAGCGTTAATTAAAGCCTTTTTAAACCAAGGCGCGACCGTACAAGTGTTTGACCCCATGCTGGATGCAAATTTTATGATTTGGATGCGTGAAAACCTCTCTTTAGAGCAACAAAAACGCCTCATTCTCTCTGGCGAAATGTATGATGCCACACACAACGCCGATGCACTGTGCGTCGTCACGGAATGGCAACCTTTTTTATCACCCGACTTAGACAAGCTAAAACAGAATATGAACACCCTACTGATTTTGGACGGACGCAATTTGTACGACAAACAGTGGATTCAAGAGAATCAATTTACTTACTATGGCATTGGACGTTAACAATCAAATGACTCAGACAACGTTAAGCGCTTTTAAAGCTTACGACATTCGTGGCAAGGTGCCCGAAGACTTAAACACTGAACTGGCCTACCAAATTGGACGCGCCTACGCATCAGAATTTTCACCCAAACAAGTGGTTATTGGCTACGACATTCGCCTTGAAAGCCCAGCGATTGCACAATCGCTCTCGCAAGGATTAATAGACTCTGGCGTGGATGTCATTGATATTGGCTTATGTGGCACCGAAGAAGTGTATTTTGCCACCCCACACTATCAGGCCGATGGTGGCATCATGGTCACCGCAAGCCATAACCCCAAAGGGTACAATGGCATGAAACTGGTAGCGAAAGGGGCTGTTCCCATCAGTGGGGATTCCGGGTTAAAAAATATTGAGCAACGCATTCTCAATCAAAAATTCTCTCTCCCTGCCTCAACCGCAGGGCACTCAGTCTCCAAACTCAGTAAAGAGGCGTATATTGCACACCTACTGACCTACGTTGACCTTCAAACATTAAAACCGCTCAAACTGGTTATGAATGCGGGTAACGGATCAGCTGGACCAACGCTGGATGTGCTCATGCCAAAGCTGCCTTTTCATACCATTCCTATCCATCATGAAGCCAATGGTCACTTTCCAAATGGCGTGCCCAACCCCATGATTATTGACAATCAAAAAGCAACACAAGAAGCCGTCATTGCGCACCAAGCCGATATGGGCATTGCGTGGGATGGCGATTTTGATCGTTGCTTTTTCTTTGATGAAAAAGGGCAATTTATTGAAGGCTACTATCTGGTTGGACTGCTCGCCGAAACCTTGCTCGCTCACTCGCCCAATGAAAAAATCATTCACGACCCCCGTTTAACATGGAACACCATTGAACAAGTTACCCAAGCGGGTGGTCAAGCGATTCAATCCAAAACAGGGCACGCGTTTATCAAAGAGCGCATGCGTAAAGAAGACGCCATTTACGGTGGTGAAATGTCCGCCCATCACTACTTTAAAGACTTTTTTTACTGTGACAGTGGCATGATTCCGTGGCTATTGATTGCCGAACTCATAAGTAAAACTGGCAAAACACTGTCACAACTGGTTGCACAACGCGCACAGGCCTTTCCATGCAGTGGCGAAATAAACTACACCGTTCAAGATGCCCCCGCGATTTTACAGCGTATTCAGGCACACTTTGCACCCGAAAATCCAAGCATTGATGAAACCGATGGACTCAGTCTGGAATTTGCACAATGGCGTATGAACATTCGCTCCTCCAATACCGAACCACTCCTAAGATTAAATATTGAAGCGCGTGGGGATGCCAAATTGGTTGAGCAAAAAGTCGCCGAGATTGAAGCGCTTATTCATGCTTAGAAACCAAACAGGCAAGCTTAACGGTTACAGCCCTCCCTGAAAAGGGTGGGGGTTAACGTACCCTTTGCAACCAAACCAATGCAATAGTGAGTAACAGTATCGCAGGTAAAAATGCGCCCATCATTACTGGCCAGTGGTATACCACGGTCAAGTTGCCCACCAGTTGATTCAACAGGTGAAATCCCATCCCCAATAACACCCCTAAAAAGACCCGTTGCCCCATGCTTACTTGACGAATGGAGCCAAAAATTAACGGAAATACAATCGCAATCATCGCGATGACTAACAAAGGCATAGAAACTTTTCGCCAAAACTCCAACTCATACGCCCCCGTTTCCAAATCATTGGCTTGTAAAAATTGAATGTATTCATGTAAATCCATTAAGCTTAAATAACGGGTTTCAATATCCAAATTTTGCAACGCTTCTGGGGTTAATGGAAAAGACATTTGTACTTGCTCTAAGGTCTTTTGAGTCACGGAAAGCCGTGGCGTTTGAATTAACTCGCTAAAAACAGGAGACGGCTCAGTAAAGACCAAGGTTTGCTCCACCGCCTGATGAAAGTGCCACGCACCCTGCTGATAGCTCGCCTCTTTCACCAACAACAATTTAGACAACCCGCCTGAACCCAGCTCATAAATGGCAATATCTCGTAATTCGGAACTTGAAATCACGCGTTTAACGTGAATATAGCGGCTGGCCTCTTTGACCCACAGCCCACTGCCCGAGCCAATCGAGAAACTTTGGTTTAACGCCTCGGCTCGTAATTTTTTGGCATAGGCTTCACTGCTTGGTGCCACCCATTCGCCCACCATGGCAATCACCAACCACATGATGAATGCCGTTTTTAACACCGCCCATAAAATACGTTTAATCGACCAGCCTGTCACCCTTAAAATGGTTAATTCCGATTGATTAGCCAAACTACCCAACCCCATTAAGGTTCCAATCACCAGCACAATGGGAAAAATTTCATAGCTGTAAACGGGGAGTTTTAATAAAGTATAGAGTGTGCCTTTGGCAAGGGTATAAGT
>WFPP01000088.1 GCA_015487495.1 Thiomicrorhabdus sp. | reverse complement strand
CTATTCCCCACCACCCAAACTAATTCACTCCTACTTCGACTACGAATCCAGTGGCAACTTACGGCGGTATTTTTGCTGGCGGTTTTTCGTAATAGTTTTTTTACGGCTTGCAGGCCTTCATTGGTAATCACGGTTTGCCAAGTTCGGTTGCCTATTCGGTTGGCAAAGGCATCGAGTACTCGTCTGGTTTTATTGAGTGATTTTTTTTCGCACTGAGAAATAAAGGTGACCATCATAGTTGTGCGCCTTCTTTGCTCATCTTTTTTACGGCGTTAAACATAAAATCGAGTGCTTTATGCTGGGTAAAGTTTTGTAGGCATTGTTGTCTAAACTCTTGTTCGGTTGCGCCTTCTTTTGCACAGATAAATGCCCACGGTAAAATAAGCGTGTCTTTAATTAAATCGGCGACATCAAACACCAGTGCGCCACGGCGTGTTTTGCCGTGCATAACGGCAAACCCGTGTGGTATGCCTAGCACCCAAAGCGTGGTGGCGGCTAAGCCGTAGGCGAGGTAGTTGCCGTGGTTTAAAAAGGCGTTGGCCGTATCTTGGGGGTCAAAATCTCGGGTAAATTTGGTTTGTTTGGTTTGTGTGGTGGCTATTTTGTAAAGAGCCTTGGTAAATTGCGCTTCACTTAACAGTAAATCAGTTACATTTGGCGTGGTTCTTATTCTGTTTTGAAACCGTTCTATTGCTTGAGTCAACCCTGGCGTTTCGATTGAAAACCCTTCTGCGTGTAAATCTCGGTCTTTTTTCCAGACTTGTTTCATGTATTCAATACGTAAAGTTTGAAATTGTTTGGCAACTTCAAGCCGTTTTTGTTCATCAAACCAAAACGCCATCCAACCCTGAATGTATTCAGTGGGTCGATATTCATTCTGAGGGGATAACCATTCCACTTCGTTGGCGGCAATGAGCGGTGTACCTCCGCCACCACTAAAACCGATCAGCACTCCTGCCGAGGCTAACATTCGAACGGCTGCTTGGGTAATAGAGGTGCCTGTTCCTAACAGAATGCAGGTGGTATTGGCGATGGGGATATTCCAGTATTGTTTTTCGGATGTTTCTTCGGTTAAATAAAGAACCCGCCCATCTTTTTGCATGACTCGGCATTTGTCCAAATAATAGATGTTAGCCCGCTTTGAGTGCAGTATGGCTTTTAAATCGGTTAATGCTTCCAAAATTTTCTCCCCCCCTTACTTTACTGTTTTTAATCCTATCACTCATCAGGGACAAAACCTGTCCCTGCGTACATTTTTTGCATTTTGATCACTTCTTGTTGTATTTTTTCTTTTAATTCAGGTGGTTCAAGTACTTTGGCGTGATGGCCGTACTTTAAAATATCTTGTATAAGTTCTGGGTCTTGGTGGTATGGAATACTGAGTTGATAGCTCCCGTCTGCTTGAAGCGTACCCAGTTGTTTTGGATGCCACTGTTCAAATTTTACCCAACGTGAAATATAGGGTGAAAACTGAATAACGGCTTGCTGAGTTGCTTGGCCTGCAAAGATGCCATAGCTGGATTCGAAATGGTTTTGTAGTGTATCTAAATCGACGGATTTACTGGCGTGGCTTAGTATACCTATGCTTTCAATGGCTTCGAGGGAGAAGGTTCTTAGAGACTCTCTTTTATGGCACCAGGCATCCAGTTTCCAGTTGTCTTTATAACGAATCAATTGTTGTGGTGAGATGATTCGCTCCATTTTTGTGTCGCGTTCTCGCCCCCAAAATAGAATGTTGAGCTGTTTGTTTTTTGCCAGTGCTTGTACGATTTTTTCAAATACGTGAGGTTCGATTTGGCGTTCGGCGATTTCAATGAGTTTGATTTTTTGACTCAGCGATTGTTGTGTTGGTTCGTTATACAGCAGTTGTTCTATACGATGTTGAAAGGGTTCGATTTGTTGCTGTAAAACACCGGGGGAAAGTTGTTGAATGATTTGGTTGAGGGCGAAAAGGGATTCGATTTCGGGCTTGTTAAACCAGTAGCCTTGAAGTTCAATGGGTTGCTTGGTTTTGTCTCGTATTAAAGTGGAGTTAAAGATTAAACAGGGGGCATCGCGTTCGAGCATTAACTGTTCAATGTCTCGCCGAATGGTTTTAACACTGCACCTTGCATCTGTTGCCAGTTGTTTAAGAGGAATGCGATAATCAGGCTGATTGATTTTATCAATGAGCCACCGTTGCCGAGCGTCTTTAAGCATTTTTTGTACAATCTGATTAATGTTTTTTTAGCGCTTTTTTATATATAAAAGCATGAGTAAAATTCATGCTACGCTAATTTAACAGATAAAACGTTGTACGTATAGAGAGGGGAAAATTTAATGACTAAACTTAGCTTTCTGCCTTCTAAATACGCTACATATTTACGCTACATATTGGCTTGATTTTAGGAATTACCCCTTTCTTTAGGACATAAAAAAACCCAGATTAGAAAAGTTCTAATCTGGGTTTCAGAATAATGGTGCCCAGGGCCGGAGTCGAACCGGCACAGTATTTCTACCGGGGGATTTTAAGTCCCCTGCGTCTACCAATTTCGCCACCTGGGCAGATGACATAACTCATTTATATGTATTGGAAAAATCAATTTTTCCAATAGGAAAGTGGAGGCGGAACCCGGAGTCGAACCGAGGTAGATGGATTTGCAATCCACTGCATAGCCACTTTGCTATTCCGCCTTTAAACTGGAGCGGGAAACGAGGATCGAACTCGCGACCCCAACCTTGGCAAGGTTGTGCTCTACCGCTGAGCTATTCCCGCTTGATG
>WFPP01000087.1 GCA_015487495.1 Thiomicrorhabdus sp. | reverse complement strand
TATGAAACAATGTATTGGCAAATTAAGCCTTTCAAATCATTAAAGTTGTCATAAGATAAACACTTGCTTTTAAACACTATGGAAAAATACCCATGCAGTCTAGTTTCATTCAAGCGTACACCTTAAGGTTAATTCAATACCGCTGGTGGGTGATTTTGCTCTCTTTTGTGATCGCCATTTTAATTGCCAGTGGCGTAAAAAACCTAACCTTTGACACCGATTACCGCGTGTTTTTCAGTGATGAAAACCCTGAGCTATTGGCATTTGAAAAACTGCAAAATACCTACAGCAAAGAGGACAACATTCTCATTGCCCTGACCCCTAAAAAGGGCGACTTATTTACCCCAGACAATCTCGCTGCCATTGAATGGCTCACCAAGCAAGCTTGGCAAATTCCGTATTCCAACCGTGTCGATTCCATTAGCAACTACCAGCACACCTACGCAGAGGAGGACGATTTAATTGTTGAGGACTTAATCTATCAAGCCGAAAACTTAACCCCCGAAGCCATTCAACGTATTCGCCAAATTGCACTGTCAGAACCCCGTTTGGTGCACTCTTTGATTAATGAATCGGGCACGGTTACGGGTATTAATATCATTAATCAGTTCTCACAACAAAACCAAACTGAAACCCCCGAGGCCGTCTATTTTACCCGAGACTTAATCGAACAATTTAAAGAGAAATACCCACAATTTGAGGTACACGCCAGCGGTATTACCATGCTGAATCACGCCTTTACCGAAGCCAGTATGCAGGATATACAAACCCTCATTCCACTCATGTACCTGTTTATTTTTATCATGCTGTTGCTGTTGCTTAAATCGCTTTCTTCGCTGATTGGCATTGTGTTTGTCATCGCCTTTTCCATTGTTACCGCCATGGGCATGGCAGGTTGGCTGGGCATTGCACTCACGCCTCCCTCTGCCTCCGCCCCCACGATTATTATGACCTTGGCAGTAGCCGATTCAGTGCACTTTTTAATTTCCATGCTCGCTCTAATGAAGCGAGGGTATACCAAAAACGATGCAATCGTCGAAAGTATGCGTATTAACATTGGCCCTATTTTTCTGACCAGTCTCACCACCGCAATCGGTTTTTTGGCCATGAATTCCAGTGATGCTCCTCCGTTTCACGATCTTGGTAATATCACCGCCATGGGCGTTGGCTTTGCCTTTTTATTTACTATTCTCTTTTTGCCTGCTTGGATGGCCGCTATGCCAGTCAAAGTACGTGCCAATTTAGATCCTGACCACAAAGACACCATGACCAAACTGGCGGATTTTGTCATCAAAAGACAAAAACCCCTGTTTTGGGGCTGTACCCTGATGCTGGTCTTTTTTGCCGCAATGATTCCCAAAATGGTGATTGATGATAATTTTGTCGAATACTTTGATGAGTCCGTGCAGTTTAGAGAAGATTCCGACTATGTTATCGACAATTTAAGCGGCATCAGTATGGCGTTTTATTCCATCGAATCGGGCGAACCACAAGGTATTAATCACCCAGATTTTTTAACCAAGCTGGCTCAATTTCAAGACTGGCTCGAAGCCCAGCCTGAAGTGGTGCACGTCAACAGCATTGCCGACACCCTCAAAAAACTCAATAAAAACCTCCACGCCGACGACCCCGATTGGTACAAAATACCCAATCAACAAGACCTTGCCGCACAATATTTATTGCTGTATGAAATGTCTTTACCCTATGGTCTGGATTTAAATAATCAAATTAACGTTGATAAATCGGCCACCAAAATTGCCGTCACACTGGATAATTTATCGACCTCACAAGTTATTGATTTTAACCAACGTGCCGAGCAGTGGCTTAAAGATCATACCCCACCGGTCATGCAAGCCAGAGGAACCAGTACCGACATCATGTTCTCCAACATTACCATGCGTAATATCGAACAGATGATGAGTGGCTCTGCCATTGCGCTGATTTTAATTTCGCTGATATTACTCTTTGCACTTAAAAGCGTTAAGTTAGGCGCACTCAGCTTAATTCCAAACCTCACGCCCGCCATTATGGCCGTAGGCATTTGGGCACTGACTTATGGTGTACTTGGCATGGCCGCTTCGATTGTATTTGCCATCTCCATCGGAATTGTGGTAGACGATACCGTCCATTTTTTAAGCAAATACCTTCGTGCACGTCGTGAGATGAAACTCAGCACTCCAGATGCCATTCGCTATGCCTTCTCAACCGTAGGCCATGCTTTATGGGTGACCACCATTGTGCTGATTGTCGGCTTTGCCTTATTGTCACAATCCACTTTTTTGGTCAACCAGCAAACCGGCATTTTAATGGCCATCACCATTGCCTGCGCCCTTCTTTTGGACTTCTTGTTTTTACCCACATTATTGCTTAAAGTAGACAAGGATCCCATTAAAATAACCAACCAGAATTCATTAGAAAAATTCGCCCCCCCTCAGGAAACCGTCCCAAAACACTCAAGGAAAACACCATGAAAAAACCTTTATTCAGCACGCTTGGGTTTATCCTGACCCTCTTCCTGTTTTCAGTGCCCATTTACGCGCAAACACCCGAAGAAAAGGGGCTTGCTATTGCCATTGAAGCCGATAAACGGGATAACGGTTGGGGCGATCAAACCTCCAATATCGAAATGATTTTACTCAACCGTCAAGGTGAATCCAGCCAACGAAAGATTCGCAGTAAAGCCCTCGAAATACAAGGTGATGGCGACAAAAGCCTCACCATTTTTGATACCCCGCGTGACTTGAAAGGCACGGCTTTTTTAACCTTTAGTCACATTCAAGGTGCAGACGATCAATGGCTCTATTTACCTGCATTAAAACGGGTTAAACGCATTAGCTCCCGTAATAAATCGGGCCCTTTTATGGGCAGTGAGTTTGCTTATGAAGACATGAGTTCGCAAGAGGTTGAAAAGTACACCTATAAATACCTGCGAGACGAACCCTGTGGCGTTGGCCTCACTTGTTTTGTCAGCGAACGCTATCCAATAGACAAATATTCAGGCTACACCAAACAAGTCATTTGGTTAGACACCGAGGAATATCGTCCCATTAAAATTGACTTTTATGACCGCAAAAATGCCCTGCTAAAAACCTTGACGTTCACGGAATACCAACAATACCTAGGTCAATATTGGCGCCCCCATAAATTGGAAATGGTCAATCACCAAACAGGAAAAAAATCGATTGTAAACAACTCAAATTATCAGTTTAAAACGGGATTAACCGATTCTGATTTTAATAAAAGCAAACTCAAACGATTACGATAAAACCTCCGATGAAAACCCAATTTTATTTCCCCCCCCCTCTTGGTACACTTAAAACCAGCTTGGTTTTAAGCACTATGTTCATTTTCTCCCCCCCCTCTTTTGCCGTGGAACTCAGTGGCAAGGGGGGGGGAGAATTTTTAAACTTCTTTCAATCGGCCAAAAATCCAGAACAACACCGCACCTACGCTTCGGTATTTATTGAACCCGAACTCTATTACGCCATTAATGACCACCAAGAGCTCAAAGCTAAACTGTTTTACCGCTACGATGCCAACAGCACCAGCCGTACCCACGCCGATATTCGAGAGCTGATGTTTTATCAATACGCCGACGAATGGGAAATTCATGCCGGAATCGGCAAGGTTTTTTGGGGCACAACCGAATCACGTCATCTTGTTGATGTGGTCAATCAAATCGACATGCTTGAAAGCTTAGATGATGAAGCGCGCTTAGGACAAGCGATATTACAAGGCAAGCTCATCAAATCGTGGGGCGAGCTGGATATCATGCTGTTGCCTGGATTTCGACCCATTCAGTTTGGCAATCAAGAAGTGCGTTCACAATTTTTACCCCCCCTTGCCAACCAGTCAACTCGCTATCAAAGTAAAGAAAAAACCAATACCCTTGATTTTGCGGCACGCTGGAATCAAAGTTTTGAATACCTAGATCTTGGCTTAAGTTACTTTAGTGGTACCCAAAGAACCCCACTGTTTCAATTTATTACCGAACAAGGTCAACCCAAGCTACTGCCTGTTTACGTTCAGAGCCAACAATTTGGACTGGATGCACAATACATTGTGAATGACCTACTGCTTAAGGCCGAAGCCATCCACCGCAACAGTCACCAACTTAACCAAAACAATCAATTTACCCCATACCAAACCAATGCACTGGTAGCCGGATTTGAATACACCTTTGTGGGCGTTTACAACACCGCGTATGACATTGGCATTATTGGCGAATACTTATACGACGAATGGGAAAGCATCACCCCTTTTCAAAAAGATTGGATGAGTGGCTTAAGATGGGTATTTAACGACGAACAAAGTACCGAAATACTATTGAGTCATATTATTGATGTAGATGACCAATCACAAACATGGTCACTGAAAGCCTCACGTCGAATCGGAGACAACTGGAAAGCCGAACTCAAAGGCCGATGGGTCACCAATGTAGACCCTAATAACTACTTTGTAAAAACCTATCAGCAAGATGATTTTATCAACTTTAAATTAAGTTATTATTTTTAAAAAAGCTCTCATTAAATTTGAGTCAAAAATTTAAAATTTACTCCCTCTATAAATTTATAAGCTCCTCTTCTTGAAGAATGCTGTTTTCATTATTAAGGTTACGAATTTTTCGTTTAAACATTAATTTATCCTGTACAGGAATAGGCAAATCTGTAAAACGAAGTAAATCACGATCAATCATAATATCCAGTAAATCCTCAATGACTCGTACCATGTCTAAATCAAGACGATTTAAAACAAGAGTGGTTAACTCATCACAATTAGGGGCATGTTTAATAAATTCAATCAGCTCTGGGCTACCAACCGAAATTTCTTCGTTTGTTGTACTTGAGGTTAAGGATAAACTGGTTATGTTACCTTGTTCATTGCGTTCAACATAAATCATAGTGCACCCTTAACCTATTTTTTTAAAGCTTAAATGATCTAACCACTTGATCAAGTTCTTGTGTTGTCGCCACAATATTATCAATTTGATTCGCTGTATTTTGAATCATTTGAGCATTTTGTTGGCTAATACTGTCTGCCTGAGAAACAGAGTGTGAAATATTTTTAGCACTGTCCGCTTGTTCAATACTGGATTGATTAATACAATGAACGGCATCTTGCAACACTTCTACTTTTTGTTTAATGCTTTCTAATGAACTGTTTACCTGATTTACCAATTCAGAACCTGTTTGTACTTTTTCATTTGAGTCTTTAATTAAGTTTGAAATATCTTTAGCTGCATCGGCAGACTTACCTGCCAGATTACGAACTTCTCCAGCAACCACAGCAAATCCTCGACCTTGTTCTCCTGCCCGTGCAGCCTCTACAGCGGCATTAAGCGCTAATAAATTGGTTTGGAATGCAATGCTGTCAATTAAACTAATAATATCGGCAATTTTTTCAGATGAGCCTTTAATTTCATCCATTGCATCAATCATTTGTGACATAACCAGCATGCCATCATTTAGAACATCCGCCTGCTCAGAGGTAATTAACGTTGCCTCCTGAGTACTTTGCGTATTACTTTGAATTTGTTTACTGGTGTCGTTAACAATACTGATAGTTGAATTTAATGTATCGGATTGTTGTGTTGAACTCTCTGATACTTTTTGAGCATCCAAACGAATTTGTTCTATTTTTTGTTGCACACCAACAGAAATAGATGAAATTTGTGAAATAAGACTGGAAAGATTTTCAATAGAACCATTAATCGCCTGTTTAACATGGTCGAGTTCACCACCATATTGCCCAGTAATTTTGCTACTTAAATCCCCTTTTGCCAACTTTGAAGAAACATTTGAAATTTCTTTCATGCTGGCTTGCAGGTTATCTAATGCCTTATGAACACTGGCTCTAAGTTGAGCCAAATTTCCCTGAAAACAACGTTCATCCAAACGATCAGAAAAATTACCTTCAGAAACTTTTTCCATGAGTTGATTCATTTGCTCAATCGCAACTCTAAGCTTATTATTATTTTCTTCGGATTCCTTTTGATGTTTAGAGATTTCTTGCTGTGCCTTATTAACTTTTTCAACCTGTTGATCAGCCACTTTTTTCTGTTGATCCAATTCACTAAGTTTAATGGCCAAGTTTTCATTCGCAATTTCAGACTCTTTAGAACTTTTACGAATCAAGAGCATGGTAATGGCAATTAAAACCAACAAAAGAATGACCAAACCAATTAAAATATTAGTAAGCAACTCTGAAAACGCTTTATTTTCATGATAGTAAACTAAATAATTTTTAAGGGTTTTTTCAACCGTATGATCAAAACTTTCATCACTGATTTCAGTTTGCAACGCTTTAACAACGGGTTTGTATTTTAAGCTGATATCAATATGCGTTTTTAAATTACTTAAATTACCAACACTGATTAAGGTATTCACCTTAAGCAGTTCATTGTAGGTATCTAAAATAGATTGCTCTGTTACATTTTTATTGCCACTTCGAAAATGCATTAATTGAATTTCCAGTAAAGATAGCAGTTGTTTTACCTGGAAACTTTGCGCCATGTTTTTATATTCATTAATCAAAACGGTTAAGTAATTATTAGAATTATTTAAAACGGAATTTTTACGCATAAAGTGAATGGATAATTCATCCAGTTTCTGGCTATTTTGAGCAATCACTTTAACTTGTTTTAATAAATCTTGCTGAGCAGTCTTGTCTAAAAAATCCGGCATATAAAAAAGTGCATCAGAATCACGCAATAACTTTAAAATATTTTTTTGTAAAAAATCGTAATGACCCACATAACCCTGTGTGATTTTATAAGTACTTTCACTAGCCAACAAATGGTGCTTTGTTAAATTATTAAATACTTTTTGATATGCTTCATGATGATCTTGATTGGTATCGGGTTTAATGGCTATTACTGTAATAACAGCAAACATAATGAACGCAATTAAAGTCAATAGTGTGGTTTGAGTTGTATTTTTCATAATACCCCCTCTTTATGGTTGGCTATTAGCAGGTGGTGTAAGTGTTTTAACACTCAGGGTTCCAGTTAGGGAGGTTAAAAAGTCGGCAATTTTAGCACGATCTTCTTGGGGTATTTTTCGACCTAACTGATTTAATCCCATCACGGTAATGGCTTGATCCAACGTTTCTGCTCCAGCCGTATGAAAATACGGTGCCGTTAATTCCACATTACGCAAAGAAGGCACTTTAAACACGTGTTTATCTTCTTCATTTTTAGTTAAATTAAAGCGACCGTTATTTACCAGATTTTGGTCTTTTTCAGAAAAGAACGCTGCAATGGCTCCAAATTTTTGCATCATATTTCCTCCAAAATTGGCTCCTTGATGACAAGAGACACAACCGTAATTTTGAAATAATTGATAGCCTTCTTTTTGATTAGTGGTTAATGCAGAGTCATCGCCTCTTAAGTAGGCATCTATGGGGGCAGGGGTAATTAAAGTTCGTTCAAATTCTGCTATGGCATCGGTAATGGTGTATTTTGTGATACCTTGTTTAGGATAAACCTCTTTAAATAAGGCTTGATATTGAGGAACGGCTTGAATTTTTTGAACCACATTTGGCCACTCTTCTCCCATTTCACCCGGGTTGGCAACAGGACCTTCTGCCTGATGACGTAAATTTCTAGCACGACCATCCCAAAACTGTTTAAAGTTAAAACCACTGTTTAAAACAGTCGGAGAGTTAATTGGCCCTTCGTGACCGTTTATTCCAATAGACACAGGTCGGTTGTCATCCCCTCCTTCATGATACAAGTGGCAACTTGCACAAGATAAGGAGCCATCAGCAGAAAGGCGTGTATCGTTATAAAGCATGTTACCCAAGTCGGCTTTTTGGCTATTTAGGTTCAATTCTTCATATTTTGGTAGAGGTTGATTGTATTTTGTTCTGGAATTTTCTGTCGATAATCCAACTAAAATGGGCTCTTGAATGGTTTTTGTAAAGTTAAGGTAACTTTCACTGTTTTCTTGACAACCAATTAATAGGGCAGAGAGCAGTCCTACGCCCAGTAATTTTAAAATTAATCGTTTCATTAAAGACTCCTAGGTTTAACCTTCAATTTCAGATAATACATTCCCCAGTAAAGCGGTAAGCCGATCATTTTGTGAATAATCAACAGGGCAATCTATTACGGTTACTGTATCTGTTTTAAGCGCTTTTTCAAGTGCTGGTAATAACTCTTTTGCGGATTCAATACGAACCCCCTCCGCACCAAAAGATTTTGCATACTGCACAAAATCAGGGTTTTTAAAATCAATGTAAGCAGAACGCCCAAAACGACGCTGCTGCTTCCATTCAATTAAACCATACTGACTGTCATTCCAAATTAAAATAACAATAGGAGTTTGGTAACGAATTGCCGTTTCTATTTCTTGTGAATTCATCATAAAACCGGCATCACCCGTAATAGCAACGACCCCTTTTTCAGGATAGGCCAGTTTTGCCGCCACAGCACCTGGCACAGCAATGCCCATGCCAGCAAATCCGTTTGAAATAATGCAAGTATTAGGTTGGTCACAACGAAACATACGTGCCATCCACATTTTATGAGAACCAACGTCACTGATGGCAATATCAGAAGCATTCATGGCCGTTCTAAGATCCCAAATAATTTTTTGAGGTAACATTGGCCAGGCATCACTGTTTCGGCAACGGTTCATCTCTTCAATCATCGCATTTCTAAGAAAAAAATCAATATGAGTGGCTTGAATAGCACCTGAGCACAACTCTGTTAGTGCATGACCAAGTAAAGCAAAATTTTTACCGATATTACCAATTAACTCAATATCTGGAATATAACTGCTGTCTACTTCGGCTTTTTTTGTATCGATATGAATTAACGTGTGTTCTCGGTTAGGGTTCCAAAGGTGTGGGTGATATTCAACCATATCAAACCCAACACAAATAATTACATCGGCCTTGGCAAACCCTCCATTTTCATAATCCCCCTTTTGTAGCCCAGCTGTTCCCATCGCCATATCATGTGAAAAAGGAATAATTCCTTTTGCCATAAAGGTATTTACAACAGGAATTTTATGGGTATCAACAAAGGTCTTAATATCATGACTGGCACGAGATCTGACCGCACCATTTCCGACTAAAATTAAAGGGTTGTTAGCTTTTTTAACTCGTTCAGCCGCTTCACTAATTAAGGTTTTATCTGCAAAAGTTAAGCGATTAACACTAACAGGTAATGGGGTTTCTAATGAGTCGAGTTCAACAATGTTTTCTGGTAAATCAATAAATGTGGCGCCAGGTTTTTCAGCTTCGGCCAGCTTAAAGGCTTTACGAACAATTTCTGGAATCGTATCCGGTTCTAAAACTTGTGCGGCATATTTAGTAATGGGTTTAAACATGCTGACCAAATCAACCACTTGATGCGATTCTTTATGCAATCGAGAGGTACCAGCTTGTCCTGCAATGGCGACTAAAGGAGCATTGTCCATATTGGCATCAGCCACCCCTGTAACAAGGTTGGTGGCACCCGGACCCAAGGTAGAAAGGCAAACACCAGGTTTGCCTGTTAGACGGCCATAAACATCGGCCATATAAGCCGCTCCTTGCTCATGTCGGGTGGTGATAAATTGAATATCTGAATCCAGTAAGGCATCCATAATATCTAAGTTTTCTTCACCAGGAATCCCAAAAATGAATTTAATATTTTCATTTTCTAGGCATTTTACAAACAGTTTTGCGGCTTTCATACTATTCTCGAATCGAAATGAAGTTTAATCATAATGTATTCGGTAAGATTACAGAATAGTTTTATCAATAAAAAAAGGGGCAAACGCCCCTTTTTAAAAAAACACCCCCATTATTAATTCATTTTTGTGAGCTTATTCACTACTTCCCAAAGTTCTTCAGGGCTACCTGCCATTGGAACATCGGTACGGTATTTACCATTTACAATAATACTGGGAACGCCCTCTATGCCATATTCTTGTGTTAATTTACGTGCTTTTCGAACCAGTTGATCAACCTTAAAACTGTTAAAGGTAGCAATAAATTTTGCTTTATCCGCTCCAAACTGAGTAAAAAATTCAGCAAGTTCTTCAACAGAACGCATGTGTTTATTATCTCGGTGAATGGCATCAAAATAGGCTTTATGTGCTTTATCTAAAATCCCTAATTCTTTAAGTGTGTAAAACACCTTGCCTAAAAAAACAAATTCGGGCTTGTTAAAAATAGCTGGCATCAGCTCAAACTCAATGTTTTTGGGCTTGGTTTCAAGCCATTTATTCAAACTGGGCTCCAGATGGTAACAAGAAGGGCAAGTGTATAAAAAAACTTCAACCACTTTCATTTTAAAAGGGGCGATGGATTGTTCTTTATACACTTTTTTGTATTCAACGCCTGCCAATAAACTGGAGTTATCTGCAAAAGCTGAAGTACTTAAACTGGCAGCGATAAACAGACCTGCAAATGAAGAGAGTAATTTTCTACGTAACATTGTCGTTATAACCTCGTAATTTAAAGTTCACCGTAAGAGTGTAATCCAGATAAAAACATATTAACACCCAAAAAAGCAAAGGTAGTAATTAATAACCCAATAAAGGCCCACCATGCCATAGGGGTGCCACGCCAGCCCTTAGACATACGGATATGCAACCAGGCAGCGTAATTTAACCAAACAATTAATGCCCAGGTTTCTTTAGGATCCCAGGACCAATAACCACCCCATGCTTCTGCTGCCCACATGGCACCCAATACCGTGGCGATGGTAAAGAAAGCAAACCCGAGTGAAATGGTTTTATACATAACATCGTCCATCACTTCTAAAGAGGGCATTCGGTTTGCAAATGCACTGTTAGGATTTTTCTTTAATGTTTTTTCAGTGACTAAATAGGCAATTCCAATCATGGCGGCAATGGAAAACGCACCATAACCAACAAAATTAGCAGGGACATGTATTTTCATCCAGTAACTTTTTAATGCTGGTACTAGGGGTTGAATAACGTGTGCATCTTTGCCAAAGGTATACCAAAGAATAAACCCAACCGCTGCGCTGATAATAAGCATAACGAATCCACCCAATGCTCGGGTTTTATAACGCTGTTCATAATACAAATACATAATGGCTGTCATAACTACAAATAAAATGAACACTTCATATAAGGTACTAACAGGAATATGGCCATACTCAGGATTAATTAAATACGACTCTCGCCAGCGAACCATCATTCCCACAGTTCCAAAAACAGAGGCTGCCCAAACCATTGATCTAGCGGTTTTATAAGTAAAACTGGATTTATTATAAAGAGCTAAAAAATACGTAAACGTGGCTAAAACAAAGAGTGCATTCATCCACATAATGGCAGATTGACTGGAAATTAAAAACCGCAAGAAAAAAGCTTCTTCATTTGCAGTAATTAAATTTCCGTGAGCATGATACGTCCAAAGAGCCAACATGGTTACCAGTGAAACCAGAACGGTAAACCCCTGCATGCTTTTCCAAAAACGACCAAGCCATATAACCGTAAGAGAAGTACCAATTAAAATACCAATTTCATATCCATCCATTAATGAACCATATTGTATCCAGGCATATAAGGTTCCAAAAAGAACAAACGCAATCCAGGTAGCATCTCTTAAAGTAAATGCGTTTTTATCTGCATTTTTAAATTCATCTAAATACGTTTCTTGTTGCATAGTTTTAGTCCAGTGTTGCCGGTTTATCAAAGGTTTGTTGGTTAAACATTAAAATTTTATTAGCGAAAGTATCAAATTCTTTTTTGGTTTCGGGCAAATTTTTATTGTCTTTCGCTGCCACAGTGGTCTCATAATTGTTTGCTTTTTTATCATTGGGTTTTATATGAACCCAAACACGACGTTGTCGTACATAAAAAAGGAAAAAAACACCGATAATGAGCATTGCACTGCCAAAATACACAATATTTTTACCTGGGGATTTGGTTATTTGCAGTCCAGTGGATTGAATTTGAGTAAAGTTTTCCACTTCAAAATACATAGGAGGCCCGTATTGACTTAAACTGGAAATAGCTCTTAAAGCATCCTCAAACCAACGTTTATTAAAATCTGAAATATCATTATCGTGACCAGAAATGACTCCTTCACGTTTTAATACTTCTAAATACAGTGTTTGCAAAGCAAAGCTGACTTGTTGAAAATAGTATTGTGTCACCTTTTCCTGATCTTCAGAAGGAATGCTGCTTTCAATAAAATGTTTAATTCCTTCATAGCCTTTAGCCCGAAACAAAATCAACAGCTGTTTTAATAGATTTTGTTGCAATTGATAACTTTCATCAGTGGTGTTTTCTCCTTTAGGATATAGACGGCTAAAAATTTCAACCGATTCCACCGGATTGTTTAATAAAGCTAAAAACTGAAAGAAGCGCTCTTTACTGCGTTTCTCATCCGCAGGAATAAACATATACCGGAACGGTTCTGAATTTAAAGTACGTACCCCAGTCATATAAAATAAACGGCCTTCTTGCATACTGGGAACAATGTAATTTTCATACTCCCATGCTTTTCCTTGCTCATTACGAACTTTAAAAATAATGGTTGGACCATTGTTGTGCATTTTTTTACCCGTTTGAGCCATTTGCTCTTCAGTTGCTGGCACAATGTTATGCATTTTAAAGTCGTTCAACTCAATATTAAACTTACCATCAGGGGTTTTGAGTGGTTCAACACGGTTAATCGTGGTTTCCAATTTAAGGGGAGTGGTTCGAGGTGACTTAAGTGCGTGTATTTTAAGCTGTAATTCTGTTCCGCCATCCCCAAAAGAGGATTGATAAATGGCATAATTTTTATAATAAAGAGGATGGTTGACCGCAATCGTGGCCTCAATAGGCTTATCCAACTCGGGAGCAATTAAAATTAAATCACTTTCAAACGATTTAGGCATCCCTGTGTCGTAATACTCCACTCTAAAGTTTTTATTAACAATTTTAAAAGGCAGTTGTTGTACCAAAAAACCCTCTTCATAAGGTAAAAAAAGAATATCTGCGTCCCCTCCTTCAGGAATATTAATCGAACCTCTAAAAGAGAGATTATCAGCACTTAACCAAGATTTTTGATCAATTTCATCCAAGCTTACGGCACGGGTTTCTGCCTGTAAATTACCTGTAAGTTCACGGTATTTCAATAATAAATTACTGTCAAGAAGAGCCCCCAAACAGATAATAATAATTGAAATATGGGTAAACAAATACCCCAAACGATTCCACGAACCTTTTAAACCAGCCACCGTTACACTGCCGTCTTCCCGTCGATACGTTTTGGTTTTATAGCCATTATGTTGCAGCAGGGCGGAGGCATAATTTTGTTGTTTTTCTAATGGCATTTGAGTCACAAAAGAAATGTGATTAGGTTGGTGCTTCAAGGCGGTATGAGACAATTTTTCACTAAACTGTTTCATATCCTTAATAAAGGTTGGTGCATTTCGATAGACACAAACACTGGTGGAAATTAATAAAAAAATCAAAACCAGTACAAACCACATTGCACCATAAACATTAAACAGCCCTAAAACATTAAACACATCTGCCCAAAAGGGGCCAAATTGCACAATGTAATCCTGAGGAGCTTGACCCTGTTTGAGTACCGTACCAATAACCGATGCAATAGACAGCATCACCAGCAAAGTAACTGCCAAGTTCATAGAGCCTAAAAAAGAGCCAGGTTTTTTAACAGGGGGGGAAACTTTTTTATTGGACGATTGTGAATTTATTTGTGTCTTTAAGTCAGTCATTTTTTCATCAATTTAATGGGAAATCGACCTTAAAATTACCCAAATCCTTGCACTATTTTTTACATTTCTATTTTCTTTGTAAGGATTTGAGTTAAGGTTAGATTCGTTAAAAAATAGGATAGAGTATATACTTATGAAAACTATTGATAAAGTATTACCATTTAGGAACACAAAAGATTATGCAACACCCGTTATATCAGCAAGCTACATACCTTAAAAGTGTGCCTACATTAGCACTGTGTCCCGATAATTTAACGCATGAGGTGGCTTTTGCTGGACGCTCTAATTCAGGTAAATCCAGTGCATTAAATGTTATTACATCTCAAAAAGGATTAGCAAGAATCAGTAAAACGCCTGGCCGCACCCAGTTAATTAATTTTTTCCCTGTAGATGAAACGCGTGCATTAGTCGATTTACCGGGTTATGGATTTGCTAAAGTGAACATTAAAATAAAACGGGCGTGGGAAGCCGGCCTGTCTGAATACATTGAAAAAAGCCAAGCGCTTAAAGGGCTTATTTTATTAATGGATTGCCGAATGCCTCCAACAGATATTGATTTACAAATGTTGGATTGGGCAGATTCATTAACCTTACCCATTCATATTTTATTAACAAAATCTGACAAGCTTAAAAAAGGCCCTGCCAAAGCCAACCTTTTAAAACTGCAAGCTCTTTTAAAAAAAGAGTATCCAATGGCAACAGCACAGCTTTTTTCTTCCTTAAAGCGAGAGGGATTGAAGCAGGTTTGGAATAAACTGGACGAATGGATGGAATATCAATGCCCCGTTAAAAAAACCGATGTTACTCAAACAACAGGTAACCCCCTTTCTAAGAAAAAACCAAAAAAAAGGGGGTTTAGGACGTTTTAATTTTAAGGAAGTGCTGATTAAATCGCTTGGAAAATTACAATACCATTATGGTGCTTTTAAAGGGCTATGTGGTAAGCGAACCTTTTCAATTACACCCGCATCAGGGTCGTTATAAGTGTTCATATTGATGGTATTTTCACTGCGTGCCACAATGGTAGTAATGGCGCTGTCACCAGTAACATTAACAGCGGTTCGCATCATATCAAGCAATCGGTCAACTCCCATAATTAAAGCAATGCCTTCAATTGGTAATCCCACTTGATGAAACACCATTGCTAACATAATTAACCCCACACCAGGTACTCCAGCAGTTCCAATAGAGGCTAATACCGCCATACCAATAACCATTAGGTACTCAGTTAAACCTAAATCAATGCCATAAACATTCGCAATAAATACCGTGGCAACCCCTTGCATAATGGCTGTACCATCCATATTAATGGTCGCTCCAAAGGGCACAACAAATGAGGCAGTTGAATTTTCGACCCCCAAGCGTTTTTCAGCGGTTGTTAAGGTAACAGGAATGGTGGCATTGGAGCTGGAAGTACTGAAGGCAAACACTTGTACGGCACGCATTTTTTTCATAAAGGTAACAGGGCTGACTCTGCCCAATGTTTTTAATAAAAACATTAATGTCCCCGTCGCATGGAGTAGCAAAACCAAAGCAACCACACCAAAGTAGCTTATCATAGGTAAAATAAGCCCCAACCCTTGCAACGAAAACGTTTTTGCCATTAGGGCAAAAACACCGTAAGGGGCAATCATCATAACGAGATCCACTACTTTCATCATAACTAAATTGAGCCTTTCTGCTCCATCAATTAAAGGTTGGCCTTTTTCACCAATCATTAAAATGCATACCGCAAACAAAATGGTAAAAAAGATGATTTGCAGCATATTGCCTTCTGCATAGGCAGCAACAGGGTTACTTGGAATTAAATCAATAATAACTTGTGTAAATGGAGGGGCTTCTTTGGCTGAAAATTCAGATGGAACAGTTTGTGTCATATCAAATCCTTCTCCAGGGGCGACAATGCTGGCCACACTTATTGCCAAAGTAATGGCTAAAGCGGTGGTTAACATAAATAAACCAAAGGATTTTGCACCAACACGCCCTAATTTATTAATATCACCAATACCACAAACCCCCGAAATCAGTGAAAAAGTAACCAGTGGCACCACCAACATTTTTAATAAACTGATAAACATCTCACCTGTAACATGAAAAAGCCCGTTAACAAAATAAGTTTGAATAAACACCACATCACTGGCAAATGCATTAATAAGGCTACCTAGAACTAACCCTGCGACCATCCAAATGAGTATTTTGGTAGTCATGTTCATTTTGTTTGACATATTGTTTCTCTCTTTTTACTTTGTTTTAACAAGTTGATTTAACTGTAACCGTTGCCGTTCATCAAATAAACGGCGACTGGCTAGGGTAATGGCCATTAAAGTACCAAACCCTGTGGAGGTCGCGATGAGTAGCATAATCATAATTTGATATTTTACAGCTTCAATAGGATCTGCACCGGCTAAAATTTGGCCTGTCATCATCCCGGGAAGGGAAATAATACCTGCCGCAACAAGCATATTTATGATGGGAATCATTGCCGAGTGCAAGCTTTGTTCTTTAATAAATTGCATGGCTTCCTTGGCTGTTTTACCTAATGCCAGTTGGGCTTCTATTTTACTTTTAAGCTGTATGGCATTGCGGGTTAGAGTGTCGAGTCCTAATCCTATAGCGGTCATACTATTGCCAAGTAACATGCCTAATAAAGGAATTAAATATTGTGGTTGATACCAAGGGTCAGGCTGAATAATAAATACCAGTATTCCAACTAATAAAATTAATGAAATAAATGACAGAGAAAGTAACCCAATAAAAAGAGAGTGCATCTTTTTAAAACGATATTGTTGTCGCTTCGAAATTTCATAACCTGCGGCAGACAACATAATTAGGCTAATAAGCACCACCCAAACAGGATTATCAGCATTAAAAATCCAGCTTAACCAAATGCCCATAAACAGCAATTGAACAGTCATTCTTAATGTGGCCCACCATAAATCTTTGACTTTATTAAAACCATTAAGCCATAAAATGCCTCCCAGTAAACAAATGAGCGATGACAAAACAAGCAAATCCCAATAACTAATTAAAATCATGGCTCATTCTCATTTATTCGTTCTTTTTATATTAAGCCGTTTAAACACTATTTGTTGCTCTGTAGAAGCCATACGTTGTATTTGCCCTATATCATGTGAAACCCAAATAATGGCACGTTGTGGAAAAAATTTCCCCCCCTCTGTTCTCCCCTCTATTGTTGAATACTTTTCTGTTAAATAATCTTGTAACAATGCTTCAACTTGAAGGCTTGCCTCATAATTAAGGTTAGCGGTAACCTCATCTAATAACAGTATTTTGGGGGTGTATGATAACCCCCTTAAAAGAGACAAACGCTGTTTTTCACCACTTGAACATTCATCTGGTGTGCGTTTCAAGATAGAAAAAGGCAAACCAATTCGTTGTAACAGGGTACGACTGGGTGGTTGTTCAAAGTGTTCACCAATGGAATCTAGCCACCAAGCAGTTTCTGCTGCAAAATACATTACTTGGGCACGCCACTGTTCAGGCGGCATACTCGATTGCTCAACTTGGTTTAAGTATACGGAACCATCATGTGGAATTAAGTCAGCCAATGCTTTTAAACATTGTGATTTTCCAGTACCCGATGGCCCTGACAACATCCAGACTTGACCCGATAAAACGGTTAAATCAATAGGGGATAACATACCGTTAGCCATGATGTTTTGGGCTTTTAATAAGGGAGTATCGGCTTTATTCATTGGGTGCTTTATTGGGATACTGATAGGTGCGCAAACAATTTAAAAACTCAAAGCCAAACCGTTCTAATTTCACATTCCCCACCCCTGTTATTTTTAGTAACCCAGCATCATCTTGCGGACGTTGTTGTGCCATTTCGACCAAGGTGGCATCGCCAAATACTTGATAAGC
>WFPP01000086.1 GCA_015487495.1 Thiomicrorhabdus sp. | reverse complement strand
CTTTACACTGACCTCCATTAACGGCCAACAATCTTTAAGTGATTTTAAAGGGAAACTGGTTTTATTGTATTTTGGTTACACCTACTGCCCTGATATTTGCCCAACCGACTTAGGCAACCTTGCTATGGCCTATCGCGGGTTAAGTGAACAGGAAAAAGCACAGGTTCAAATTTTATTTGTCACCGTTGACCCTGAACGAGATACCGCAGAACGAATGGCAGAATACACGCGTTACTTTGATGCCAATATGGTTGGCTTAACGGGGCGCAATGCCGACATCGCGGCCGTTGCAAAACAGTATGGCGTGGTGTATATGAAAGCCAAAAATCCGCTCAATTCCGATGCTACCGAGCAAAACAACTACACGGTAGACCACTCCGCCTTTACCTATATTATTAATTCCGAAGGAGAACTGAAAACACAGTTGCCTCATGCCATGCCCCCTCTGCAAATCCAACACTTAATTAAATCTTATTTAACACCAAATTTAACACCAAACTCAACACAGGATAACACACCATGAATGTTCGTTTACATACCGCCTCTTATGCCTTAACCCTTGGACTGCTCAGTGCCCTTTCAAGCAGCGCACTATTGGCCGCACAAGCAGATGACATTCAAGTCAGCGACCCCTTCACTCGTGAAATGCCTCCCGGAGCTTTTGCCACGGCCAGTTTTATGACGCTCAGCAATCAAAGTGCACAAACTATCAAACTGGTACAAGCCAGTACCAACGTGGCTAAAAGCGCCGAACTGCATACGCATACCAATGACAATGGTGTGATGCGCATGCGTCAAGTTGCCTTCTTTGAAATCCCAGCCAAAGGGCAAATGAAACTGCAACCAGGTGGGAACCATATTATGTTAATCTCCCCCACTCAGCCTATTCAATCAGGCAAGGAGGTTCGTGTTACCCTGACCTTTGAAGATGGCAGTAGCAAACAGGTTTCCATGCCCGTTAAATCCATAATGAATAAGAGTACAATGGATCACAGCCAACACAATCATCACTCACACTAAAAACAAGAGACAGGACAATGCTTAAAAACTCATTTTCCATTAAAGTACTATCAGTTAGCTTGCTTGCCAGTACTCTTTTAAGCGCACCTGCTGTCGCAAGCGAGGCTTTTAAAAATGATGTTGAAATCACCATTCAACCTGTTCAACAGTCACTTTCAGAAGTTGAAACACTCAAACTGTGTATTGGCTATGCCAGTTTGAAAACCGATGCAGATCGTACACACTACAAAAAAGAACTGGATTTACGCTCCCAACTCAGTGTAAAAGATCACCAATTCGTTGACAAACATCACGTAGAAAACAGCATGACCGTCTGTGGCATGTACATGGCGCTAGGCAAGCCCATTAATGAACAATCACGCCAAATTCGTCCAATGACCTTTAAAGCCGTGCATGTTTATCCCGATAAATACTACGTATCTCAATCAGGAATGATTGTGGAAACCCTTGAGCGCAAACCGGACACATTACCTCCTCCCCTTATTCATACTCCACCCAAAGTTCAAGGCCCCCCTGTTGACCCTAAATAATCCCGTATTTTCAAGGCATTTAGGTATACAAACCAAGCGTAATTGATTAAAATCAGCGCACTCAAAAAAATAAACAGAGGGTTTCAATATGACACAAGATGAACTTAAACAAAACGTCGCTCAAGCCGCCATTGAATACGTTGTACCCGACACCATTATTGGCGTAGGAACCGGCTCTACCGCAAACTTTTTTATTGATGAACTGGCTAAAATCAAAGGCACCATTGAAGGTGCGGTCGCCAGCTCTGAAGCGACGGCAGAACGCCTAAAAAGTCATGGAATTCCTGTATTTGACTTAAATTCTGTGGCTGAAATTTCCGTTTACATTGACGGTGCAGACGAAGCCGATGCGGGGCTTAACTTAATCAAAGGTGGCGGTGGTGCCTTAACACGTGAAAAAATCGTACTCGCGGTGGCAGATAAGTTTGTTTGCATTGCCGATGACAGCAAAAAAGTAAACGTACTGGGTAAATTTCCGTTGCCGATTGAAGTCATCCCAATGGCGCGTAGCTATGTGGCACGCGAAATTGTAAAACGCTTTGGAGGCGAGCCCGTCTTGCGTGATGGCTTTATCACCGATAATGGCAATCTTATTTTAGACGTTCACGCGCTGGAAATTACCGATCCGGTTTCAATGGAAAACGAGTTAAACAGCATTGTCGGAATTGTAACGAATGGCTTGTTTGCAGCGCGTCCCGCGGATATCTTCTTATGTGGCACAGCCAATGGCGTTGAAACATTAACAGCAAAATAATCCACACACTCATCCCCTTCTGTTCCCTTTAAATCACATACCCTCTCTTCTTCCAATCCAGTCAAATGTTGCTTCAAAGGGAAATAAACAGGGGGGGGGGGGAATTTTTTACTAAAGCGATCATTGTATGAAAAATATTTTTGGCTTCTTGGTCATAGGTCTACTGGCCACACTACTTTACTTAACCGTATTTTCAGATGGTTTAGGTAAAGGGCCAGACATTACCGTAAAAAATGCACAAGGTGAAACCTTTAACCTAAGCAAACCCATGAAACCGGTTTTGGTTAACTTTTGGGCCACCTCCTGCCCAGGTTGCATTAAAGAAATGCCACACCTTGCTGAAATGAAGCATGCACTGGGCAATCGTTTTGAACTGGTTGCCATCTCAATGGATTACGATCCAACCGAGCAAGTGACCAAATTTATCAAGGCCAATAACTACCCTTTTATTTTTATTATGGATACCGATGGACAAATTGCCAAAGCCTTTGGCGATGTACTGCTTACCCCCACCAGTTTTTTAATTGCGCCCAATGGAAAAATTGTTTATCAAGTAGTGGGGGAACTGCATTTTGAAAACGTCACCGAGCGTATTAAACAGCTTAGTCCACAACTTTAAAACATTTTAAAAACCTATTAAGAAAGCTCTGATTAAGGGGGAGACATTTCCTCCCCCCTCCTAATCCATATTTAATAAAGCTTATGTCTTTTATTATTTAAGCAGGTGCCATGTTGTATGTCTTTATCAACAAAAAAAAACGCCCCCCCCTACTCTAAAGATTTAACGGGCTTATACGTCATTACCGATCCAGTGCTCTGCCCTGAAAACACGCTTGTTTCACAAATAACACAAGCATTACAGGGGGGGGCAAAACTCATTCAATTTCGTGATAAAACCAGCGATTTTCAAACCAAATTATCACACTGCACACAACTCGTTCGCCTATGCGAACAACATCACGCCTACTTTATTGTGAATGACGACATTCAACTGGCCAAACGCTCTGGCGCACACGGTATACACCTTGGCAAACATGACCAGGACCTGCTTACCGCTCGCCAACAGCTTGGCAAACATGCCATTATTGGTGTCAGTTGCTATAACGACATCGCCCTTGCCTTAACCATGCAAAACCTGGGCGCAAACTACGTGGCATTTGGCCGGTTTTTTCCCTCCAAAACCAAGCCAAATGCACCACAAGCGGACATAAATACTTTGATTCAGGCCAAGAAAGCTCTCAACATTCCCATAGTGGCTATCGGTGGCATTACTGCCCACAATGCCCCAAAACTAATTAAAACAGGGGTGGAGATGCTGGCTGTCATTCAGGGCGTATTGGCACAAAAAAACATTCAAACTGCCGCCCTTCGCATTCATCAGCAATTCACGGTATAATCTGGCTCATCAAAATAATATCTATACTATCTCTATACTTAAAGGAACACCTTAAATGAGCAAGTCACATGACCTATTTCAAGCCGCACAACAACACATTCCTGGTGGTGTCAATTCACCTGTTAGAGCCTTTAAAGGCGTAGGAGGCGATCCTGTTTTCTTTCAATCTGCCAAGGGGGCTTACCTGGTTGATGCCGACGATAAACAGTACATTGACTATGTGGCCTCCTGGGGACCGGCAATATTAGGGCATGCTCATCCAGATGTGGTGAAGGCGGTACAAGAGCAGGCAACCCAAGGCTTGAGCTTTGGCGCACCCACCGAGATTGAAACGGAAATGGCCGATCTGGTTTGTGAACTCATTCCCTCTATGGACTTGATCCGTATGGTCAGCTCAGGTACCGAAGCCACTATGACCGCCATTCGTTTGGCGCGTGGCTATACTGGACGCGATAAAATGGTTAAATTTGAAGGCTGTTACCACGGTCACTCCGATTCGTTATTGGTCAAGGCCGGTTCTGGCGCACTGACTCTTGGTGAGCCTTCATCCCCGGGTGTTCCAGCCGCACTGGCCGATCTTACTCTAACGCTTACACATAATGATGCCCAAGAAGTCCGAGATGTATTTGCCCAAGTTGGCAACGAAATTGCCTGTATTATTGTGGAACCCATTGCCGGAAACATGAACTGCATTCCGCCAGAAGAAGGCTTTTTGCAAACACTACGTGATGTGTGCGATGAGTACGGAACCGTACTGATTTTTGATGAAGTCATGTGTGGTTTTCGTGCCGGACTGCAAGGCGCACAAGGCCTGTACAATGTCACACCTGACCTGACCACCTTTGGTAAAGTCATCGGAGGCGGAATGCCCGTTGGTGCATTTGGTGGTAAACGCGAAATCATGGAAAAAATCGCCCCACTTGGCCCCGTTTATCAAGCTGGAACACTGTCAGGCAACCCTTTAGCAATGGCGGCAGGTTTGACCACTCTAAACTTAATAAAAGAACCCGGTTTCTTTGAAAACCTAGATCAAAAAGCCAAGCGTTTAACTGCTGGACTGCAAGCGGTGGCAGACGAACTCAACATTCCATTCACCACCAACCAAGTCGGTGGCATGTTTGGCTATTTCTTCAATACCGAAAAAAATATCCGTCGTTTTGCTCAAGTCGCCAAAGGCAATATGACCCATTTCCAAGCGTTCTATCACGGCATGTTAAACGAAGGCGTTTACCTTGCGCCTTCTGCTTATGAAGCCGGTTTTGTCTCGTCACAACACACCAACGAAGACATTGATAATACCATTGCCGCCGCAAAACGCGTGATGGCAACGCTATAACGCACCGTTACAGTTAAAAAGGGCTTTTATAAGCCCTTTTTTTATGTATGAAACACGTTTAATCATTTTCTTCCCCCCCCTATAAGTTTAAGGAAAAAACGTATGCTCGTAACCCACTCAGGCCGTTTTCATGCCGATGAAATCTTTGCCATCGCCATGATTCAAATGATTCAAACCGTTGAGATCACCCGTACCCGAGATCAAACCATCATCGACCAAGCCGACATTGTGCTGGACGTAGGTGCCGAATACAATCCCGAGACCCTACGCTTTGATCACCACCAAAACAGCTTTACCAAAGTACGGCCTGACGGCACACCCTACGCTACCGCTGGACTGGTATGGGAACATTTTGGTGCTGAAATACTTGCCAAAAAAGGGCTGAAAGGCCAATACGAAATTAACTTTGCCACGCAATGGGTTGATCAAAAAATCATCAGCGACATTGATGCGGTAGACAACGGGCTTTTTACCGACGATCCACGCCCATCCATCTCAATGGTCATCGGCATGATGAACGCCTCTTCCACCGAAGACGACGACGCACAAATCGCCGCCTTTCACCAAGCCATTGAGTTTACCAGCGGTATTTTAAACAACTTTATAAAAGCGGCCATCAAAGAGGCTGAAAACATTGTTGAACT
>WFPP01000085.1 GCA_015487495.1 Thiomicrorhabdus sp. | reverse complement strand
TTCCTTCCTTACAGGACTTTTAAAGCATGCCCAAAAGACTAAAACCCCTTTATCCAGATAAGTTGAAAAAGATAAATAAAGTCACAACAGCTTTAATTTGGTGGGTAAATGGGCTGGCTCATATTGCAATAACCGTGGCATTATCCGTCTCAGTCATCATGTTTATATGGCTGTTTATTCATGATGCGTATTCTGCCTTTTCAAGCCAGAATTTTGCACACGGATTTCTCCATGCATTAGGAACCTTAATGGTTTTATGGATTGTTTCCTCTCTGATTCTTGCTGAGGCAAGGTATCTTCAAGGTGAACCAATAGGGGTGGATATTTTTGTTGAAATATCCCTTGTGGTTGTCTTAAGAAAGGTCATTGTCTTTCCCGTGCAAGAAATCACACCAGAACCCATCGAAATTGCCTCATGGGTGGGTGCCGCTCTGGCACTCGGATTGGTGTATTTTCTTGTGTTAAAGGCAAAGTCTCATTTAGATTCTTAATCCTATTTCAAAGAGAGAAAAACAACATAACTTGGCGATCTAGGAACCTGTCGGATTTAGGTGATGTCACGAGAGAAAGCCATTTTTTCGATCATTTGAGGCGAATATTGAGTATATTTAACGAAATTGATCGGAAAAATGGGCCGAAATGGCTTTTCTCAGTAGATTTATCCTAAATCCAACAGACTCCTAGTCTCTTTAAGCAGAGTAATCGGCATCCAGTTCATTTAAGGAAGAAACGACGAGCTCAGACGCTTGGTACTCATTTTTGAGCTTGACATAATGGGCTGCTGAGTAGCTAAAAAAAGCACGTTCTTTATCGGTTAAAGGGCGTACTTTCTTAACGGGTGAGCCTAAATACACAAACCCACTCTCCAACACCTTTCCTGAAGGTACTAAACTGTTTGCTCCCACCAAAACGTGACGTTGCACCACCGCATGATCCAAAACCACGGCACCCATGCCAATCAAACATTCGTCTTCAATGGTGCACCCATGCAACACCACATTATGCCCAACTGTTACCTCTTGACCCACAATACACTGAGAGCCTTTGGTTAAATCGCTGTCGTGTGTAGTGTGTAGTACTGCACCATCCTGAATATTAGAACGCGCACCCACAGTAATATTATTTACATCACCACGTAATGTCACATTAGGCCAAATACTCACGTCCTCTGCCAGCACACATTTTCCAATCACCACCGCACTTTGGTCTACCCAGGCAGACTCTGACAGTGTAGGCATCACACCTAAATAAGATCGAATACTCATCAGATACTCACTCTATATTTAAATCGTTTTTAATAAAAACAAAAAGACTTATTCAAAAACAAGTTCTTTTTATAATGCTTTTCAACCGGTATTGCACCGCCACAAAAAGTAACATACACTCCACAACAAGATTATCTCTCGTTAATACTTAAAAAATACGATACAATCAAAATCTGATAAAAACACTTATTGTATATTTATATTTTCTGAGCTTTTGGGCTACAAAAAAATATTAACTCAAATTATCCCTATAAAAAGGCAATCTAACTAAGCCATTACAAAAGGATTTTGAATGACGACCCAGGATCATCAAACAAAAACACCCTCAAAGAATACCGAGGATGAGCGCAGAAAAGAAACACGGTTCTCAACCTACCTGGCCTCTGTATTGGAACAGGAAGAGCACTCAGTTTATACCACAGTTATCAATTTATCCGAAAAGGGCGTAGGCTTCCTCTCTGCCAAACCTTTTGAACTGGGTGATATTGTCAATATCAACTTCAGCTATCATAACCAGGAAGTTGAACCCATTAAACTCAAAGTTCGTGTGCAGTCTTGCAACGAAGTGGATTTTGAGTACTATATTGGGGGCGTGATTATAAGCAAAACAGAAGATTTTCAAGACTTCTATCTTTCGACCATTCCATATGTCTACTAAACCTATGTCTACTAAAAAGTCTTGACTGCTCTCATCTTCTAACGCATGGTCACCAACTCTTCTGAGCTAGAGGGGTGAATGGCAATTGTAGCATCTAAATCGGCCTTGGTTGCCCCCATTTGAACCGCAACCGCAAACCCTTGCAACATCTCATCCGCACCATCGCCCACAATGTGAATGCCCACCACTTTTTCATCTTCACCTGCAACCACCAACTTTAATGCGGTTTTAATTTGATGCTCGGTAAACGCATAGCGCATAGGGGTAAAAACGGAGGTGTACACCTTAACATTGTCATGTCCATATTGGGTACGTGCGTCATGTTCAGCCAGCCCAATGGTACCAATGGGTGGGTGAGAAAAAATCACCGTAGGCACAACACTTAAATCCAGTTTTAAG
Source organism: Thiomicrorhabdus sp. (assembly GCA_015487495.1). Classification (GTDB taxonomy): domain Bacteria; phylum Pseudomonadota; class Gammaproteobacteria; order Thiomicrospirales; family Thiomicrospiraceae; genus Thiomicrorhabdus. Next base: position 3,630 of record WFPP01000085.1, on the reverse strand, counting down.
TGGGGTTTATGATTGTAAAGGCGTTCAGCCAAATAACGACCTGCTCGAATGGCCACTGGAGTCAGTTGAGGTTGCCCCGTTACATCGCCAATGGCATAAATCGAGTCCACCGCCGTTTTATGGTACGCATCCACGGGAATAAACCCCCGATTATCGGTCTCTAAGCCCACCTTTTCTAACGCCAACGGCTCGACCAGTGTTTGACGACCTACTGCCCAAATGACTTGATCAAAACCCGATAACACTTGATCGTCGGTACTGTAAAGGGTAATCGTACCATCGGCCTGCCGTTCGAGCTTTTTAACCGCAAAATGATACGCTTTTTCACAACCGGACGCCAACATCGCATTCGTCAGGTTTTCACGAATCATGTCATCAAAGCCACGCAAAACAAGGTCTTTACGGCTCACCAGCGTGGTTTGCGTGCCTAATGCCTGAAACACCCCCGCCAATTCTACCGCAATGTAACCACTGCCAATCACCGCCACTTTTTTAGGCTGCTCGGTCAGTGCAAAAAAACCATCTGACGATAACCCCAAATCAGAATTTTCCGTTTCCTGTGGAATCAATGGCTTTCCACCTGGGGCAATCACAATGGTTTCTGCCGTATAGGTCTTACCATCCACCGACACGGTGTGTGCATCAACAAAGCTGCCCCAACCTTGCAAAATATCCACCCCCTTATCGGCCATATAGCCATCATACCAAGTGGTGATATTTTGAATGTACTGCTCTCGCTGTTGCACCAATTGCGCCCAATCAAAGCCTTTTTTTTCAACCTCAAATCCAAAACTGGGGGCATCTCGTAATGCTTCGGCAATGTGCGCGCCAAACCACATGACTTTTTTAGGCACACAGCCAATATTAACGCAGGTGCCACCCAGTTTTTTAGCTTCCACCACCGCACACTTTTTACCGTACTCTGCCGCTCGCTCTACCACGGACAAACCGCCACTGCCTGCACCAATGGCAATCAAATCATAGTCGTATTTCATATCAAATCACCATTTTAACTTTGAGCCTTTGCCATAAGCGGGGTGACAAATTAAAAACAGCGTCATTTTTACCACTTTTCTCTCACCATACGCTCATGCAAAGGTCTCTTTAACGTTCATTATGAGTATGTCCCCCTAACCATTCCCCCCTAAAGAGTAAAGAAAAGAGGGGGGGGGAATTTTTTTATTTTACAAAAAAAGCATCCAACGCCTCAGAGTCACCAATATGTTCACCGTCAATAAACACTTGTGGTACCGTATCGGCCTTTGTAACAGCACGTAATGTACGTAATGTAATACCATGATGTGAAATCACAATCTCCTCGTATCCAATGCCCTCATCTTCCAAACGCGCTTTGGCTTTGGCACAAAATGGGCAGCCCTCTTTGGTAAAAATCGTGGCAACGGTCGGCGCACTGGCTTTTGGGTTAATGTACGCTAACATCGTATCGGCATCCGATACTTCAAATGGGTCGCCTTCAACATCTGGCTCAATAAACATTTTTTCAATCACACCATCTTTTACCAACATTGAATAACGCCAGGAACGCTTGCCAAACCCTAAATCCTCCTTGTCCACCAATAAGCCCATGCCTTCTGAAAATTCACCATTTCCATCTGGAATCAAGCGCACCTGATCGGCTTCCTGGTCTTTAGCCCACTCATTCATAACAAAGGTATCGTTGACAGAAAGGCAAACAATCTCATCCACACCATTCTCTTTAAACACCGGTGCCAACTCATTATAACGAGGCAAATGGGTCGAAGAACAAGTTGGGGTAAACGCGCCTGGCAAAGCAAACAATACCACCGTTTTACCTTTAAAAATATCATCCGTGGTAACATCAACCCACTCATTATTTTGACGGGTGTGAAACGTCACCTGTGGTACAGTTTGCCCTTCACGATTCACAAAACGACTTTCTTCTGATTGATTTAAACTCATTTTTTTATCTCCTAAAAAGGTTATTAAAACAGAAACAATTTCATTTTTTATATTATCTCTATGTCATCGTCATAAATATCATCGTCATACTTGACTTGCTGATTAGTTTATATCGCCTCGACCAATAAATAAAATTAATTGTTTAAATCAAATAAATAACTAAAAACTATCATTGTAATGTCGAACATTGAAGAGTTCGCATAAAAGGCTCTAACAACGCTTTCTCTTGAGCATACTTCATCAACACACCCAATACCGCTTGATCTTCATGCTGTGAGGCAATGCGTGCCGCCAACTGATACTCTCGATCTGTCACACTGCCTTTAAAACCACCTAATTCCAATAGCGCAGCCACCATTCCTACATTTTGCAACAAACACGCTGCCTGCAATGCCTTAACCGGTTCACCTGCGGCGTCCTTGCCCACTTCCATATTAGGCGACACAAAATACTCCTGAACCAGCACCTTCGTCATCCAATAATTCATTTCTGGATCCGCTTCACTCTCCAGAGCATGTAAAAACATCTCGTCAGGCTTGGTTTCATGCTTTTTAACCAATGTTTGCACAATATTCGAAAACGAATCCCGATGCTCGGGGTTAAGGTTTAATAAATTCATAAATTTACCCATTCCTAAAAAATACGCTAAATAACTAGGGGACAGAAACATCAAATAACCATTCTAGCAGATACGCTTTCCCAGCTTATCTTAATTTCAATGCCCCATTTTAAGAGACTTAATCAGAGCTTCCTTAAAGGAAGCTCTGATTAACGATTTCTGTATAATGCACTCACTTACGTCAATTCAAACCAGTAAAAACTCAAAGCACTCTTTAAAATCAAGCGACTAGAGAGGTACGTATTTAGGATGAGTCTATCAATGAAGAAAACCACTTTAACAACGCATGCATACCTCCCATTCATGCTTTTAATGTTAACGGGCTGTGGCGGCGGCGGAAGTGGAGGCAGTGAAATCTCTCTTCCTAATAATGGCCCCGACCCTCTCTACCCCTCCCAATGGCACCTAAAAAATACAATCCAATCAGAAGAAGACATTGATGTAGAAACGGTTTGGAATCGGTGTACAGATAATTCATGTAAAGGAGAAGGCATTCGCATCGCTGTTGTAGACGCAGGCCTGGAAACCACACATGAAGACTTAAGAGGTAATATGGTACCAGGTAAAAGTTTTAATTACCTTAATCAAAGCCCAACCCCCTCTCTTAATGATCATGGAACCAGTGTGGCAGGCATTATTGCTGCACAGGACTTTAATAATATTGGGGGACGAGGCGTCGCCCCACGTGCCGAAATGGTCGGTTATGATCTCTTAAATAACTCAACCATTCTCAATGAAGCCGATGCCATGACCCGTGATGCAATACAAAACCATATTTCTAATAATAGCTGGGGAACGCCAGATGACTTCGCGACCATTGAAGACTCTTCTGCTATATGGCGTACAGCCATTGATACTGGCCATACAACAGGGCGTAATGGCTTGGGCACCATTTATGTTTGGGCCGCAGGCAATGGTCACATATCGGGAGACAACGCCAACTATGACGGGTATGCAAATTATCGTGGCGTTGCCACAATCGGTGCTGTCAACCGTTCAGGACAACGTGCCTATTACAGTGAGAAAGGTGCAAATTTATTAGTCAGTGCTCCAGGTGGAGAGGACTGCGA
>WFPP01000084.1 GCA_015487495.1 Thiomicrorhabdus sp. | reverse complement strand
TTGGGGTTAAGCTCTTTTTATTTTCTGGCCTCGAAGTCATTGGCTTGATGCCTTTGCTTCGGAACGGGGCGTATTCTAACCAATAACGCTTACAACGCAACCCTTATTTGGGGCTTTTTTGCTTTTTTTTATATTTGAGCTTTTATGTACGTGTTGTTCAGGAGTTATCCACAGGGTTGTGCACAGTTTTAATAAAAAACCTCCCTCAAAAAACGTTAAGCCAAAATGTTAAAAAACATTAATGCTCACCACTACAATAAGAAGACTCAGGCGTATGAGCCAAACATTGCCACTCAGCTTCTGTGTATAAATGCAATGCAAGCGCATGAAACTCTGGCATTAACTCGGATAAAACACGATAAACAAATTGATGACGTTTTACTTTTACCATCCCCTCAAAATCATTTGAAACTAAAATCATTTTAAAATGCGATTCTGGCTCACCACGCAAATGCATGTGACTTTCATTTTGCAATTCAAAATAAAAAATTTTAAAGGCATGCCTTACCTTCTCCTCAATCAAAGAGTGCAACATAATTTTTTTACCTCTCTTTACACTTTTGCTTCACGACAAATGCCTTTGCATTTTTTTATGCCATAATGACCTAACCAATACTTTCAACCCTTTTTTCTCAAAAGAGAGAATACATTAAGACAGGAACCCACCAATGACACAACACACTTTAAAATGCATTCTACTGCTTTTCTTTTTATATTCATCCAGCAGTCAATTATACGCTCAACCACCGACGCAACTAAAATCCATGCCTGAGCTACAAAACACGACCTCAAGTGATCGATTCCCAGGTGATCCTGCTGAACATAAAGCTGTTTACATCCTAAACAAGGCCGACCCTCATTACCAACAGAGCATCTTAAACTCCATCCAAGCCATGATTCGGCATTATGGTGACAATATTGACATTGCGGTGGTCGTAATTGGCCTAGGCATTCACACCCTAGCTAAAACACCGAAACGAACAATTGAAGCCTTAACCTATGAACGCATCGAGAGCTTTGCAAATAATTACAACGTACGATGGATTGCTTGTGGCAATACCATGAATGCCTTGCACTGGACAGACACAGACATGAGACCCTTTGCTGAGTATGCAGAAGTGGGTGCTGCTGCACTCATGAGACTACAGGAAGAAGGATTTAAGCTACTTGTTTTTTAAGGAAGCTCTAAGCCATCATGACTTATAACCATTTATTTTTTGCTGACTTAGCAATAAATCTAATTTTTGGTGCAAGGAAGCTATTTCTGCTTCCATGTGCAATACAGATTCATCTTTAACACGCTCCTCTTCAGCAATCTTTAAAACATTTAACTCAGCATCCATTTTTTTATGCTCTTCATCCAATACTTCAACAACAATTCCGATCATCATATTTAGAAATACAAATGCTGAGAAAAAAATGAAGGTAATAAAATAGATCCAGCTTAAGCTATATAAACTCATCGCTTCATACATCACATCTGTCCAATCTTCAAACGTAGCCACCCTAAACAACGTTAACAATGAGACCCCCAAATCCCCCCACAAAACAGGATTTAAGTTTGCATATAAAAGATTTCCAATAACCGCGTATAAATAGAAAATAATAAACATCAACAAGGCCACATAACCCATTCGAGGTAACGCCGAAATCAAAGCACTGACCAACACCCTTAACTCAGGAATAAATGAAATTAAACGCATCACCCTAAACAAACGCAACATTCTTGCAATCATTGCATACTCAGAATCATCCAAAGGAATAAGACTGATTGTCACAATCACAAAATCAAAAACATTCCACCCTTTCTTAAAGAAATCCCGCAAGCGATTCTCTGCCGCCATTCTAATGGCAATCTCAATCACAAAAAACAAAGTAACAGCATAATCTAAAAAACGTATACCGCCATCCAACCAAGGGTTTAACTCATAAGTTTGAACGCCAATCATCAAAGATGAAAAGATGATGACCCCAATTACAAATAATTCAAACGCTTTATTGTCACGAATCTTTTGAAATCTTATCTGAAAATCATTCCAAGTCATTCTTCACTACTCTCCAATTAAACTCTCTGTTCACTTCTAAAAAAACAGTCATAAAAAAAATTTATGTTATTTTACTGCATTCAAAACAAAACTTACTTGCTAAAATACGTTATACGTTTCTTTTTATCTCTTTAGAACAGGATTTTAATATGGCTAAAATAACCATTGCAGGACAAGGTGAGTGTGAGTTTAATGACGAATTTTCAATGCTGGAAGCTCTGGATGAAAATGGCTTTGACATACCTTACAGCTGTCGAGGAGGAAACTGTGGCGCCTGCACTGTTCGCTTACTTTCAGGAAGCGTTGAAGAAATTCAAGCTCCTGCCTATGAAACCCAAAAAGGGGAAATATTAACTTGCAGCGTTATTCCAACGACTGACGTTGAAATAGAACTCATTTAACTTAACCCCTCCAAATAAAAACAAAAAAAGACCTGTTGCTTTTTTGAAACAACAGGCCTTCAACCGTACGCAAATACATCAATGAGAGTGATTTTGAGGGTGCCAGTCCTTTAAGATATATTCCGTACCACAATACTGACATTTTGCCTTCCCTGTTAATTCAATCGGCAAAAAAACCTTTGGATGAGAATTCCATGCACTCATGTCAGGCGTGGGGCAATGCAAAGGTAAATCAGCGTAAGTCACCTCATAATGATTTTTTGAACTCGTTGAATGTTCGCTCATAATTTTCCTCCTTAAGAAACCGTTGTTAACCAATCTAAATGCTTAGGCGAGCGCCCATGAACAATATCAAAATACAAGCTCTGTAACTTCTCCGTCACCGGCCCTCTTGATCCCGAACCTATCGGACGATTATCCAATTCACGAATCGGCGTGACTTCTGCTGCCGTTCCAGTAAAAAAGGCCTCATCAGCAATGTACACTTCATCACGCGTAATTTTTTTCTCAACCACCTCAATACCCAACTCTTTAGCAAGCCCCATAATCGTCTTCCGAGTAATTCCATCCAAACAACAAGTTAATTCTGGAGTATACAAAACCCCGTCTTTTACCATAAAAAAGTTCTCACCTGAGCCTTCTGCAACATATCCATCTACATCCAACAATAAAGCTTCATCACAACCATGATTAATTGCTTCTTGCAATGCCAACATAGAGTTCATATAAGACCCATTCGACTTGGCCTTAGTCATAGTAACATTCACATGATGTCGAGTATAAGAAGATGTAGCAATCTTAATGCCTCGTGTTAAATTTTCCTCCCCCATATAGGCACCCCATTCCCAAGCAGCAACCATAACATGCACCCTTAAATTATCCGCACGAATGCCCATACCCTCAGAACCATAAAACGCCATTGGACGTAAATAAGCTGATTTCAAATTATTTTGACTGACAGATGCACGTTGCGCTTCATTTAGTGCCTCTTTGCCAAATGGCATTTTCATATTCAAAATTTTTGCCGAATTAAACAAACGATCAGTATGCGCTTCCAAACGAAAAATAGAGGTTCCTTGCTCTGCTTCGTAAGCTCGCACACCTTCAAAAACCCCCATGCCATAATGCAAGGTATGCGTCAAAACATGTACTTTCGCATCACGCCAGGGAACCATTTCACCATCTAACCAAATCAGGCCATCTCTGTCTGCCATCGTTTGCATCAAAAACACTCCACAAAAATTGTTTAATCAATTAATTTAGGACAATATTCTATCCTAAACAAAGCATTTTTATCGCCATTTTTTTCCGTAAACCCAGCAAATAACCATAACATTCAAAGGAAATTACTTGATATTTTGGTTTGTTCCGCTAAAATTAATTCTTTGGCTTCGAAACTCTCAAAAAGCAACCCCTAGACGAAAATGTAATTCAGTTCTATTTTTAAACTTTTTATTTTTGCCGACCTGTCGTGCAATTGACTTTAAAAATAAACCACGTTTTTACGGCCTCTCGTCTACTGGTTGCTTTTTTGTTTTACAGACTTACAAACAGAGCATTAAAGCGTCTGAAATAAGGAACAAAACCACAATGTCATCAAACATCATGAACACCTATGCAAGACTGCCCGTCACCTTTGAAAAGGGCAGTGGTGCAACCCTACAAGATACCAATGGAAAAACGTATCTCGATGCCTTAAGTGGCATTGCTGTTTGTAGCCTGGGGCATGCACATCCTGCGATTACAGATGCCATTTGCCAACAAAGTAAAAAACTAATCCATACTTCAAACCTATACCACATAGACAAACAACAACAGCTAGCAGATAGATTAATTGATCTTGCCAAGATGGAACGTATTTTCTTTTGCAATTCTGGAGCAGAAGCGAATGAAACGGCTCTAAAAATCGCTAAAAAATATGGACACCAACAACATATTAGCCATCCGACCGTTATCGTGATGGAAAATAGCTTTCATGGTCGTACCATGGCAACCCTGTCAGCAACAGGTAACCCAAAGGTACATGAAGGGTTCACCCCACTGGTTGAAGGATTTTTACGTGTTCCTTTTGATGATATCAAAGCCATTCAAGCTCATTCCAGCAATCCAAATGTGGTTGCCATTTTAGTCGAGCCAATACAAGGAGAAGGGGGGATTCACATCCCACAAAAAGGTTACCTAAAAGCACTCCGAAAACTCTGTACCCAGAATAACTGGCTTCTAATGCTTGATGAAATTCAAACAGGAATGGGGCGCACCGGAGAGTGGTTTGCCTTTCAGCATGAAGCCATTATACCGGACGTTCTAACACTGGCCAAAGCACTTGGAAATGGAATGCCTATTGGTGCCTGCTTAACAAAAGGAGTCGCATCCAATGTTTTGACTCCAGGAAACCATGCGACCACCTTTGGTGGCAATCCCCTCGCTTGTGCAGCTGGGCTAGCAGTCATTAATGTACTTGAAGCCAACCAGCATATTCCCTCCATAGCGACAAAAGGAAGACAACTTCTTGAACAATTTAAAACAGCCTTAACTGACCACCCCCATATTATTGATATTCGAGGCAAAGGCTATATGATCGGCATCCAGCTGGATCGCCCCTGTACCGAACTGGTTGCTATTGCACTCGAACAAGGTCTACTCATCAATGTTACTCGTAATGACACAATACGATTACTGCCAACCTTTGTCATGAGTTCAAAACAAACAGAAGAACTGGTATCCACGCTTACACAAATAATTAAAACCTTTTTAAAAAAATAATCTCCCCTATTATCTTAGCAAGCACCCGCTTAATAAAAAGGGAAAACTGTTTGAAAAAAATATTTATGTATTTAAAAATGACACCAAACGCTCAATAAACACAGAAGATAAAGACGATGACTGTTAGACACTTTTTAACACTACAAGACCTCACCCCAGCAGAATTAAACACCATAATGCACCGGGGCATCGAATTAAAATCCATGCAAAAATCAGGTGAAATCTTTGACCCACTCAAAAACCAGACTCTTGCCATGATTTTTGAAAAATCATCCACCCGCACCCGTATCTCTTTTGAAACAGGTATGACTCAATTAGGTGGCCATGCACTGTTTTTATCTTCTCGCGACACACAACTCGGAAGAGGAGAGCCAATCGAAGACAGTGCACGCGTCATTTCCAGCATGGTTGATGGCATCATGATTCGAACCTTTGGTCACGACATTGTAAGCACCTTTGCTCAATATTCATCTGTTCCCGTTATCAATGCATTAACCGATGACTTTCATCCCTGTCAACTTCTGGCAGACATGCAAACCTATCAAGAACACCGTGGAAGCATTCAAGGTAAAACCGTAACATGGATTGGAGATGGTAACAACATGTGTCATTCCTACATTAATGCGGCAATCCAATACGATTTTAAATTACGAATCGCCTGCCCAGAAGGCTACGACCCTAAAATTGAACTGGTTAATGCAAATAAAGACCGCGTAGAAATTGTGCGCAACACTCTGGATGCAGCTGAGCACTCAGACTTAATTGTTACAGATGTTTGGGCCAGCATGGGGCAAGAAGAAGAACAAAAACTACGCGAAAAAGCCTTTGCTAATTATCAGGTTAACAAACAAGTCATGCAACAAGCGAACCCAGATGCGATTTTTATGCACTGTTTACCCGCACACCGCGGTGAAGAAGTCACAGCAGAAGTCATCGACGCCAAAGACAGTGTCGTATGGGATGAAGCCGAAAACAGGTTACACGCACAAAAAGCCCTACTTGAATTTTTAATGTCAAAACACTAACCTATTCTTAATTCTAATCCACGTCCTAACAAAAGGGATTAGAATTAAGAAATAGAAATACATTCTAAACAAATTAAGGCAGCAACTTAATCAACTTCTTTAGCTGACACATATCTCGCCAACACTCTGCCATTTTCAAGAATAATAATAGTAAGGTGTTCCTCTAATACCCATCATTTTTTTCAGACCCTTTTGCACACCAAACCGAAACAAGCCAACCTCCCTATCCTCAAACCAATCATACCTATCTCCTAGGCAACATCAACTTCTCGGGTGATGCTGTTGATGTATTTGATGCAAACGCTCCTTTGCAACATATGTGTAAATCTGAGTCGTTGATAAATCACTGTGACCCAACAATAATTGAACCGTTCTTAAATCGGCTCCATGATTAATTAAATGCGTTGCAAAAGCATGGCGTAACGTATGGGGTGAAATTTTACTCTTGATTCCAGCATCAAATGCCAAATTCTTCACTCGATGCCACAAAGTTTGCCGCGTCATTTGACGCCCGATCCTAGAAAGAAACAACGCAGAAATCCAACGATTTTTAACCAGTTTCGGGCGCGACTCTGTTAAATAACGCTCCAACCACTCAATTGCCAACTCGCCAATCGGCACAATACGCTCCTTACTGCCCTTACCCGTAACTTGCACCAAACCAGCAGACAAATTAAGCTGTTCAAAAGACAACTCCACAACTTCTGAAACCCTTAAACCACTGGCATACATCAACTCTAAAATTGCTCGATCACGAAGCCCCAAAACACTCATTACATCAGGCTGCACCAGTAAATTTTCAACCTGTTTTTCTGAAATTACCGTTGGAATAGACTTTGGGATTTTGGGCAGTTTAAATAAAAGAGTCGGATCAAGTTCAAACAAATTATTCCCCCCTCCCCACTGATAAAACCGCTTCAATGCAGACAATAAACGAACATTACTACTCTCTTTACGCTCTCCTTTTAAAGACAACATAAATGCTTCAATATGCTCCTCAGTGACTTCTGAAAAACAAGAAAGACCGCTCTCAATTAACCAGTAATGAAACAACTGTAAATCTTTTTGATAAGCCAATACCGTATTACGACTCAACCCCTCTGAAATAATTAAAAAATTTAAAAAGGATTGAATACTTGAATCAGGCGAAGAAAGTTGCGACATAATCCATTCGCTTATTTTTTTCTAAATTAAAAACAAAAAAACGCCCGATAAAGGGCGTTTTAATAAACATACGTCTACGGAAAGAAAAGGACTATACTTTTTCTTTAATTCTTGCAGCACGACCTGATAGACCTCGAAGATAATAAAGCTTCGCACGACGAACCGCACCACGACGCTTCACTTCAATACTGTCTACTAACGGGCTATAGGTTTGAAAGGTACGCTCGACACCCACACCATGTGAGATTTTACGTACAATAAAATTTGAGTTAACGCCACGATTTTTCTTGGCAATAACCACACCTTCATAAGCCTGAAGACGTTCGTTTTTACCTTCTTTTACCTTAACCTGAACAACAACCGTATCACCTGGGTTAAACACAGGTAATTCTTTTGTCATTTGCTCTGCTTCAATGCGCTTAATAATATCGCTCATTTTAAGCTTCTCCATATAAAATTGGTTCTTTAACTTAGAACCTGAGGGACGTTTCCCTCTCTAAATTTATTTAACATTCACTGCATTAACACTTTCAAAAAAGCTTTAATTTAGCCAGAGGTTAAATCCGAATTTTTAACTATTTAACTTGTAATCGCCCTACACTCTAAATCAGGCCGACGCTGTTGCGTCCTTGCCACTTTTTGAGCATATCGCCAAGCCTTAATTTTTGCATGATTGCCTTCCAATAAAACGGAAGGAACCGACAGCCCATCCACAACCTCTGGTCGCGTATAGTGGGGACAGTCAAGCAAACCATCTGAAAAAGAATCTTGCTCTGCCGATTGAGTATGCCCAAGTGCACCAGGAAGAAGGCGAACCATCGCATCCATTAACATCATGGCAGGCAACTCCCCCCCACTAACCACAAAGTCACCCAAACTAATTTCTTCATCTACCGACGTTGAAATCAATCGCTCATCAACCCCTTCATAGCGACCACAAAGCAGTGTAATATTTTTATGCTGACTTAAATCAGATACTTTTTGTTGCGTTAAAGGCTTGCCTTGAGGCGACAAATAAATCACATAAGGCTTTTCTTGCAGTGTCTCTTCAATCGCAGAAAGACAATCTTTTAATGGCTGATACATCATGACCATTCCTGGCCCTCCCCCATAAGGGCGATCATCTACCGTTTTATGCCGATCTTTTGTAAACTCGCGAGGGTTCCACGTATTTAAAGCATACAATGAATTTTGATTTGCGCGCCGACTCACACCAAACTCCGTCAATGCACTAAACATTTCAGGAAACAGCGTAATAACATCAAATCGCACTATCGTCTTCCAGCTCCCAGTCCACCACAATCTGCTTTGCCTGAACATCAACAGAAAGAATAAATTGCTTCATAACAAACGGAATCAACACTTCATTTTCCCCTTGTATACGCAACACATCATGTGCGCCCGTCACAATCATATCCTTCACCACACCCAAGGCAACCCCTTTCTGTGTTATTACTTGGCACCCAATTAAGTCTACCCAAAACCAACCATCATCAGAATGTTTTAACTGAGAGCGATCAATTGCAATTTCGCTGCCCATGTATTCACGAGCCAGATCCCGGTCTATCACACCTTCGAGCTGTGCAACCAACGTTTTGCCACCCGACTGAGCCTTGCTTGCAAGAACCTTGATCTGATGCCACTCCCCTTTAAATTTAATCATCCAAGGCGAGTAGTTCAAAATATTTTTTCTGGGGTCTGTATAAGAGAAAACCTTCACCCAACCATTCACCCCAAAAATACCATTAATTTGGCCAACGATTAGCCTATCACTCGACATCAATCGTTTCCTTAACGATAAATCACGCTTGTGCCTGAGCCTGTTTTACAACACTTGTTACCCTAGGACTCATTTGTGCGCCTTGAGAAACCCAATAATCAATTCTCGCCTGATCAATACGAACCTTCTCTTCTGCACCTGAAGCAATCGGGTTATAAAAACCCACTTGCTCAATAAAACGACCTGTTGAGCTATAACGCTGATCCGCTACAACCATTTTATAAAAAGGACGCTTTTTAGAACCACCACGTGCTAAACGGATAACTACCATACTTTTTTTCCTTATAATTAATCAGGCGATGAGAGGGAGTCCTCCCAACTAATTCTTCTGTGTTCTCATAAACCTTCACCAAACCAGTCGGCGAAAAATGGGATTATACAATTAAAATGGATAAAATTCAAACATCAATGCACTACCTCATTCCTGGTGGTAGCCCCCCCATTCCAGGAGGGAGCTTTCCTGCAAGGCCACGCATCATATTTTTCATCCCCCCCTTAGAAACCTTTTTCATCATTTTTTGCATCTGAGTAAACTGTTTTAGCAATCGATTTACATCTTGAACCGTCGTGCCTGAACCCATTGCAATTCGACGTTTACGAGACCCCTTAATTACTGCTGGAAACATGCGTTCTTTAGGGGTCATAGAATGAATAATCGCCTCTAAACGCTTAAACTCTTTTTCAGCCACATCGCCACTCACCTGGTCTTTAATTTTATTCATTCCAGGCAGCTTACCCATTAAACCACCAACACCCCCCATGCTTTTAATTTGCTGAAGTTGCTCTAAAAAATCTTCTAAATCAAACCCACCAGACTTTTGAATTTTTGCTGCAAATTTGGCGGCTTTTTTCTGATCAATTTTTGATTCAGCCTCTTCAATCAGACTCAAAACATCGCCCATTCCTAGAATACGACCCGCCATTCGATCAGGATGAAAAGGCTCTAAAGCATCAACTTTTTCTCCAGCCCCAATAAACTTAATCGGCTTACCAGTAATTTCACGAATCGATAGCGCCGCACCACCTCGAGCATCTCCATCTGTTTTGGTTAAAATAACCCCTGTTAATGGCAAAGCATCATTAAACGCCTTCGCCGTATTGGCTGCATCTTGCCCCGTCATTGAATCAACAACAAACAGTGTCTCACAAGGTCGAATGCTTTGATGCAACGCTTTCACTTCTTGCATCATATCGTTATCAATATGCAAACGGCCAGCCGTATCCAAAATCAAAATATCAGCAAATTGTTTTTTAGCTTCAGCATGTGCATTACGTGCGATATCAATTGGACTTTGCTCAGCAGATGAAGGGTAAAAAAGTACACCCACTTGCCCTGCTAACGTCTCAAGTTGCTTTATGGCCGCTGGACGGTACACATCCGCAGACACCACCATAACCTTTTTCTTATCACGCTCTTTTAACAACTTAGCCAACTTGGCAACCGAAGTCGTCTTACCTGCACCTTGCAACCCAGCAACCATAATCACCGCAGGCGGTTCCACATTAAAATGAAGAGGCTCTGCTTCCGAGCCCATTACTTCCGCTAACTGCTCACGAACCACCTTAATAAAGGCTTGACCAGGATTCAAACTGGCTGAAACTTCCTGACCAATAGAACGTGCTTGCACTTTTGCAATAAACTCTTTTACAACAGGCAATGCCACATCCGCTTCTAATAACGCGCGTCGAACATCTCGTAAAGCATCTTTAATATTCACTTCCGTTAAACGCCCCTGCCCTCTAAGGGTTTTAAAGGTTTTCGTTAAACGATCTGACAAATTGTCAAACATACAATTCTCCTAAACGATACAATACTGCAAGTAGCCCCTTCTCATCCCCAGATTAAAAAATACGTACGATAGTTAATCATTAAGTTTATTTATTTCAACAGTAAAACCAATCCATCGTACTTTTCTCAGAGAGGTAAAGAAAAAGATTTTCTACTTACAGCCTTCAATTCAAAAAATAATTACGCTATTATAGCGGAAATACCTCATTCAGTAGGCCTTCAATCCTTTCATCTTTGAATGATTTTTCATTAATTTAACACTTTAAAGGTTTGGTTTTTATGTTCATCAGTGGATTCAGTGCTTTATTGGCCAGCCTTTTATACCTCTACGCCAGCCGTTTAATTTGGCAAAAGATACAAAGTGATACCGAATTAAATATTCGATCCAGAGTAATGAAAATTGCCATACTCGCTACACTTATGCATACCTTTGCCCTCAGCACTACTCTATGGAGCCATGAGGCAATTCATTTTAATATGGGGAACGGCCTTTCATTAGTTGCCTTATTAGGCAGTGCCATTTTATTAACAACATGCATTAATAAAAACACCGTTACCCTAGGAATATTTGTCTACCCTCTTGCAGCCATCACCGTACTACTGCCACTGTTTATGACCAAAGCAACCCCACTTCCATTTACACTTGGAACTCATGTTCTTATCTCCATTGCAGCCTATAGCATTATGGGCATCGCAACAGCGCAAGCTATTTTATATGGCATACAAGAACATCGCTTCCGAACCAAGCAACTGTCAACCCTTATGAAAGCACTGCCCCCTTTGCAGATCATGGAAAAAACACTTATCCAACTGGTTGTTATTGGCTTTATATTTTTAAGCTTTGCTTTACTAAGTGGTGTTTTTTTTATAGAAGACCTCTTTGCACAACACCTTATTCATAAAACCTTTTTAGCAATCCTGTCCTGGTTTGTCTATGGCGCTTTTTTATTTGGCCATTTCAAATACGGTTGGCGAGGCCGAAAAGCTGCCAGATACACCATTTGGGCTTATTTTTTACTGGTATTGAGTTTTTTAGGCACCAGTTTCATTTTATCGTCACTAGGATATTAACGTTACAGTAAAAAACACCATCAGCTATACCCTACTTTTCTAATAAGAATCAGAAAAATGTCAATCATTTTTACTCATAATTGCATTGTGTAAAAACCTTTAAATAATTGAGATCGAATCTTGGGGCTATTTTCAAAAACAATAAACCGTTATAATTCCTTGTTCATCCATAACCGAACTAAATTGCCTTGAACTCGCTCGATATTTCGATCTTATTTGGGATACTAATCCTTCTTATCATTCTTTCCGCTCTTTTTTCCAGCTCAGAAACCAGCATGATGGCTTTAAATCGCTATCGTTTAAAACATCAAGCCAAATCTGGGCATAAAGGCGCCATTAAAGCCCAAAAACTACTTGAAACCCCTGATCGCCTATTGGGTGTCATTTTACTGGGCAACAACTTCGTCAATATTTTTGCCTCTTCCATTGCCACCATTATTGCAATGAAACTTATCGGAGAAGCTGGTATCGCCTTAGCGGCAGGATTGCTAACACTGATTATTTTAGTGTTTGCAGAAGTGGCTCCTAAAACATTGGCAGCCCTCTACCCCGAAAAAATTGCCTACCCGGCAGCGTTTGCGCTCACACCTCTTCTCAAAATACTGTCACCTGTCGTATGGCTTGTCAATTTCTTTGCCAATGGCTTTTTAAAGCTACTGCGTGTCAATGTCAAAAATGATGAGAATCAACACGCTCTTTCACACGAAGAACTGCAAACCCTAATTGACGAAGCAACGCATCAACTTCCAGAGCATTACCGCTCCATGCTCTCTAGCGTACTTAAGCTTGAAACCGTTACCGTTGAAGATGTTATGATTCCAAAGCAAGATATTTATGCCATTGATGTCACACAACCCATTGAGCATATTTTAAAAGCCATTCAAGTCTCGCCTTATACACGTGTTCCACTCTATCGTGGCTCTTTAGACGAAGATCTTGTTGGTGTTCTGAATTTACGTCGCGCACTTCCTGTACTCATGCGCAAAGACGTGTCACTCAAAGACATTATTAAACTCACACGCCCCGCTTACTTTGTACCAGAAACCACCTCACTAAGCATTCAACTCGGAAAATTTAATAAAAACAAACGCCGTTTGGCTTGTATTGTCGATGAATATGGAGACCTTCAAGGACTGTTAACTATGGAAGATTTATTAGAAGAAATTGTTGGAAAACTCTCCACAGACTCCAAAGAAAAACCCGCTTCAGGCTGTATTGCACTCCATGACGATGGTAGCATGACCATTGATGCTTCAGAATTTATTCGTGATTTAAACAAAGAATACCACTTAAACTTACCTACCGATGGCCCAAAAACACTTAATGGATTAATTCAGGAAGAGTTAGAAAGTCTACCCGCTCCAGGAACCTGTACCAAAGTAGGCAACTACAGCCTAGAAGTCATCACAACCTCTAACAATGCCATTCAAACCATTAAGCTTACCCCGCTCAAGCAATCACGCAAAAGAACCAAAAATGACCTTTAACTCTCCGTTTACTCAAGCAGATCATTGGCTCAAACTCAAAGAAGGCATTATTCAACTTGCTCAAACAGAAGTATTAGCACGTTTTGAAAAAGTGAATGCTGAAACCAAGCAAGACGGCTCTCTTTTAACAGAAGCCGATACCCAAATGCAAATCAAAACCCAATCTTTTCTTAAAAAAAATTGGCCTGAATTTGCCTTTTTAGGAGAAGAAGCCTCTCTTCAAACACAAGAAAAAGCCATGAACAATACAAATGGCTGCTGGATATTAGACCCTGTAGATGGCACCAGTAACTTTGCCACTGGCATCCCTTTTTATTCTGTTTCACTTGCCTTAATGGTGCAAGGCCAATTAATAGCCGGCTTAGTATATGATCCATCACGAAATGAACTCTTTGCCGCCAGACAGGGATTGGGTGCCGAATTAAATCACCAACCCCTCAAAGCAAAAACAACCAAAACAACACTAAGCCAATGCAGTAGTATCATTGACTTTAAGCGTCTATCGCCTCCTCTTGCGACACGTTTAGCCACACATGCACCTTACGCATCACAACGTAGCTTTGGTTCTGTTGCACTTGATTGGTGCTGGATTGCATCAGGTCGAGGTCAAATTTATCTTCATGGTTCGCAAAATATTTGGGACTACGCCGCAGGCTGGCTTATTTTAAAAGAAGCAGGCGGAAAAAGCTGCACACTAGACCAACAAACCGTATTACTCGCTAAAGTTGAAAAACGTTCCGCCATTGCAGCAACCACAACCGAACTGTTTAGCGAATGGGTGCAATTTTTACACCACTAAAAACAACATCAATATTTCCCTCAGGGAACCTCTGAATAAGTCGCTTAATTTTTGGCAACGCCATTTTATTCGCATCAAGGCAAATGACTGAAGCCATGTCTAAACCTTGCAAAGGCATTTAACGCCGAGGCGAATAAAATGGCTAAGCCCCGTAGGGTAAACCAAAATAAACTCTTCAAATTTATTTCATTTAAATTTTTAATATTGACTCTCAATAAATTCAATTCGCTTATTACACAAATTCCCTCCATAATACCTTTCATAAACAGACCTTTATACAATACCCCGTCACGAGAACGTTTATGAAACACTTACTCATTAAAATGCAACACATGATGGATGCCACGGTACACACTTTTTCTTTTCTGGCACCACTGGCACTGCGCCTTTACTTAGTGCCTATTTTTTGGGTAGCTGGTATGAATAAATTTCACTCATTTGATAACATTGTCACCTGGTTCGGCAACGCTGAATGGGGGCTTGGATTGCCTTTTCCAGAGTTAATGGCTTTCTTGGCCACATCCGCCGAATTGGTTGGTGCAGTACTGCTTCTCTTTGGGTTTGCCACACGCTGGGCCACCATTCCGCTCATGATAACCATGTTAGTCGCCATTTTTAGCGTTCACTGGACAAATGGGTGGCAAGCAATACATGATCTTATGTCCCCTTGGGCAAATGAACATGCTACAGGAGCCATTGAGCGCTTAGATCGTGCCAAAGAAATACTGCAAACCCATGGAAACTACGAGTGGTTAACGGAAAATGGCAGTTTTGTTGTAAGCAACAATGGCATTGAGTGGGCGGTTACCTATTTTATTATGTTACTTGCTCTATTTATCATAGGGGGGGGGAAATTTTTTAGCACCGATTACTGGATTCGTAAATACTGCTACAAATAAAAAAACGCCCGCTCAGTATTATTTAGCTCAAAAAACAACTAATACCTCCATACAATCTGTGCACTGAAAATATCAACCGCATTTTTATAAGAACCAACCAAATACTGTACGTCATTGGTTGTATAATTCACATCAGCCTTATCTTCAAACAAATGGCTGTAAGCCACATCCAAAGTTAATGACGAACTTAGCTGATATCCTAAACCAACAGATACCCATTTACGATCAACATCCGGTGTTCTTGGGCTTCTATTTTCAGGGGTTGAAACGGGAGTTTGATCGAATGCAATCCCTGCTCTTAATTTAAGTGCCTCATTAACTTGATAAGTTCCCCCTAATGATAAACGCCAACTGTCCTTAAAGTCTTGACGAGTATTTGAATCAGCTTGATTCGAATCAAAACTAATCACCAACTCCTTATAATCACTCCATTGCGTCCAGGTTGCACCGGCTAAAACTTGAAACTTGTCTCCCACACCTTGATTCAGGCTCAAAGAAAGCATTGCGGGCAAGTTTACCGTTGATTTCACATTTGCATCCACCAAATCCACCAAACCCAATGCATTCGTTACATTAGTATAATCCACTTTTCCCTTGGCAAAGTGCGTAACAGATGAACGGTAAGAGAGCCCCAAATCCGTTGAAGGTGCAGGTTTATAAAACACACCCAAATTATAGCCATACGCCCAGCTGTCTGCTGTAATTTCAGCGTCTCCATCCCCCGCACCTGGATTTCCAGCCAACGTATTATCCACTTTACTCGATAGAATTAAATCCACATATTGAGCATTCAAACCAAACCCGAATGACCATTTATCGTTAATTTTCTTAGCAATTGTTGGGTTAATATTCATCGTTTTTAAATTGGTTTCAATCGCATGATAACGCCCAACCCAGTTATCTTCATACCTAATTTTTTGGCCAAACGGAACGTTCAATCCTAATCCTAACTCATACCCCGCATACTGCCCCTTCCAATATAAATTTGGCACAAAACCGGATGTTGCACCATTATCACCATTACCCGAAATATTTGAACTCAGTATTGAATTATAAGAACCATTATTGGTAAATTCTGATGTTGGAACAATAACATGACCCGCTAAAATAGCCTGACTGCCCGACACTTCTGTTAATCCCGCTGGATTAAACCACATCACACTTGCATCTTCCGCATTTGCCGCCGCACCAGCATAAGACAAGCCTTGTCCACTCGCACTCTGCTCAATTAAGAAAAAACCGGCTGAATAAACAGATGGACTGGCTAAAGCAACCAACAAGGCTACCGTTAACTTACGGTTACGATAATGCATAAAAAGCTCCAAAACAATCATTACAAAAAAACGGAATTTTAACACGCCACGTAACAATTTACAGCACCTCCAGTGCTTGTTGCAAATTCTTTACACCAATAATATCCATATCTGGAACCCCTCCTTTAGGTACATTTCCAAGCGGAACAACTGCACGCTTAAACCCATGTTTTGCGGCTTCAAATAAGCGCTCTTGACCACTCGGAACAGGGCGAATCTCACCCGCCAACCCCACTTCACCAAACACAATCAGCGATTGTGAAAGTGGCTTATCACGCATACTGGACAAAATCGCAGACAGTACAGCAAGATCAGCAGACGTTTCGGTAACTTTTACCCCCCCAACCACATTAACATACACATCTTGATCACTGGCCTGAACACCACCATGACGATGCATCACAGCAAGTAACATTGCAATACGATTTGGGTCCAATCCAACCATCACACGTTTGGGAGTACCATAAAGAGAGTCATCAACCAATGCTTGAATTTCGACCAAAAGAGGGCGAGAACCTTCCCAAACAACCATTACCACAGAACCGGAAGAAGCCTCTTCCCCACGGGATAAAAAAATAGCCGAGGGGTTTTGAATCTGCTTCATTCCTTTTTCTGTCATAGCAAACACACCCAACTCGTTTACCGCACCAAAACGGTTTTTAATTGCTCGTAAAGTTCTAAAACGACTGTCAGACTGCCCTTCTAAAAACAGCACCGTATCCACAATGTGTTCAAGCACTCTTGGACCGGCCACCTCACCGGATTTCGTCACATGTCCCACCAAAAAAATGGCAATGTTATTTTGTTTTGCAAACCGTGTTAAAAAAGCAGTCGCTTCTCGTACCTGAGAAACACCCCCTGCTGCACCACTTATTTCGGCTAATTGCATGGTTTGAATCGAATCAATAACCATAATACTTGGGGATTCATTCAATGCAGAGTGTGCAATTAACGACACATCAGTCTCCGTTAATAAATACAATTTTTCATCAGGAAGTTGCATTCGCCTGGCGCGCAATGCCACCTGTTGTAACGATTCCTCACCCGTCACATACAGCGCATTATAATCTTGGCTTAACACACACATTACTTGCAATAATAAAGACGACTTTCCTACACCCGGGTCACCACCAATAAGCACCACTGAGCCAGGTACAATCCCTCCTCCCAGAACACGATCCAGCTCTTTCATTGTTGACGAAATTCGTGGAACTTCAGCCAAGTTAACATCCGAAATCTTTTTAACTTGCCCTTCTACCGTTCCTGAATACCCTTTAGAAGTAGCCTTTGTTGGAACAACAGAAATACTGTTTTTACTCGATGTTAATTTAATTTCTTGCAATGTATTCCACGCACTGCAAGCCATACATTGACCTTGCCATTGAGCATGATCGGCACCACAATCAGTGCAAACATAGGCAGATTTAACTTTTACCATACCATTTAAACCCGCTCTTTTGATGATACCCCAGCCTCGTCATCAGTAGAGATTGATTGACTTGCTTCAACAGGAATCCCTTGAAAAGCAATCGACGTTTCTTCTGGAAAAAGCTCTGAAAATGGCAGGGACTTACTGCTATTTTGTACAATCCTAACATGATGACGCGTCAAACCTCTTGGCTCTGCGACCCCACAAGAATGTGCAATCAACTCAACCTCATGAATCAAGTTATGGTGATAATTCATCACTCGAACCGATTTCACCTTGGGTGATAAACCACTTTGTAGCCGTTCATTATGAGTTGCCACACCTGTTGGACATGTATCTTTATGACAATGCATAGATTGAATACACCCTAACGAAAACATAAAACCACGCGCTGAAGTAATAAAGTCCGCTCCTACTGATAACGCCCAAGCCACCATGGTAGGGTTAGTTAATTTACCTGAAGCAATCACACGAACTCGATCACGCAAGCCATATTTAGTTAAAATATCAACCACATAAGGCAAAGACTCATGCAGTGATAATCCCACATCATCCATTAAGGCAACAGGCGCAGACCCCGTCCCCCCTTCTGCTCCATCAATGGTAATAAAATCAGGTACACCTTCCATCCCCACTTCATTAATTCTAAGGCAAAAACTTTCCAACCATTCAGGCGACCCCATTACAAACTTAAAACCAACTGGTTTTCCTGTCACCTCACGAATTCGAGCAATCATTTCCAATAAATCATCATTACAAGCAATATCCGCATGGCGATTAGGGCTAATGGAATTTTCTCCCATAGGAATACCACGAATCTCTGAAATTTCTTTAGTAATTTTAGCCGCAGGAAGAATTCCTCCTTTTCCAGGTTTGGCCCCTTGACTCAATTTAATTTCAAACATTTTAACTTGCTCTAATGCAGCAGCTTCACGTAACTTTTCATTACTCAAATTACCGCTCTTGTCACGATAACCATATTTTGCCGTTCCAATCTGAGCAACCAAATCTGCCCCCCCCTCCAAATGATACGGCGAAATCCCACCTTCACCCGTATTCATCCAGCAACCTGCTTTTTTGGCACCTTTACTTAAAGCCAACACCGCAGGCCGAGAAAGTGCCCCATAACTCATTCCTGAAATATTAAAGATCGAAGGGGCATTAAAAGGTATTTTACATTCTGGGCCAATTATAAGAGGAGGAGAAGAAACCGCATCTCGTTCTAACAGAGGATATGGACAATTGGTAAATAAAATCTTACCTGGAAAATTAATATTGCGCGTAGAACCAAACGCTTCTGTCGTTGATAAGTTTTTACCTGCACGGTATACCCAACTTCGTTGAGCCCGATTAAACGGGCGTTCATCCTGATCTGCTGCAAACATGTATTGACGCAAAAAAGTACCAAGGTATTCAAATAGGTACCTAAAACGTGCAATCACAGGGTAATTATGCCGAATGGCATGCTCCGTTTGAAAACGATCAATAAAATAAAAAATAACAATCAATAAAAAAATAAGCCCGACCACTAAAATAAAGACCATAGCCATCCAGTCTAAAACGACATTTACCCACGACATGTCCATCTATTCTCTCCACTCTTTGAATCATTTGATGGTTAAAAAAAAAGCCCTATCAAAAAAAGATAGGGCTTTTTTGTATTAAACAAAAACATCTAATTGAAACTTTAGCATTCTTTAATATCAATGC
The DNA here is from genome assembly GCA_015487495.1 of Thiomicrorhabdus sp. Lineage (GTDB taxonomy): Bacteria > Pseudomonadota > Gammaproteobacteria > Thiomicrospirales > Thiomicrospiraceae > Thiomicrorhabdus. The sequence goes on along the minus strand of WFPP01000084.1, from coordinate 19,643 downwards.
TTAATATCACGCCAATACTCTTTTTTCAATAAATACAGTAGCACTAATAACACTAACAAAAAGGCAATCACTTTCCAGCCCAAATCTAAGCGCTCCAATTTAGAAGGCTCACCCGCATAAGCCAAAAAATTTGTAATATCCCGAGCCGCCTGGGCATACTCATCAGGGGTCGCATGACGTTCAATGCCTTCTAAAACATGTGGCATCGCAGTGCCTTTCAAAACCTTATTATCCCACTCTCCCTGCTCATTTTGATGATAAGAACGTAAAAAGGTATAGATATAATCATCCCCTTTTAAACGAGCCATTAAAGAAAGGTCAGGAACCTTTGTCCCCAATACCTCTAACGCTACGCCGTCTTCCATACGCGTCATAACATTTTCAGTGACTGTACTGAGCCCGTGTGCCATTTCAGTCACGACAGCATCATCCGACCACCCCAAATCACGTGCAACACGATTATAACGCATGTATTTTAAAGAGTGACACGCCATACAGTAATTTGAAAACAATACCGCACCACGCTGTAAAGAAGCTTGATCTCGTAAATCATTATTGGCAGACTCTAACTCAATCGAGTAACCAGCAGCTTGAATATTCATTGTTAATGGCAGTAACAATAAACTCATTATCCATAAAACTTTTTTCATTTAAGTCACCCTCTCTGGAACAGGTTTGGTTTTTTCATTCGCGGAAGTAAACGGCAATACCAAGAAAAACATAAAATACAGAGCCGTAAATATTTGCGCTAATTTCGTATAAAGTGGCGTTGATGGCTGAGTTCCCAAAAAGCCCAATACAATAAAACTAATCACTAATATACTTAACAGGACCTTATAAGAATTACCACGATAACGAATCGATTTCACCTTACAACGATCGAGCCACGGCATCGCAAATATAATCACCACCGCAATGCCCATCGCGACCACACCTAAAAACTTATCAGGAATAGCTCTTAGAATGGCATAGAAAGGTGTAAAGTACCAAACAGGCACAATGTGCTCAGGGGTTTTAAGCGGGTTTGCAGGTTCAAAGTTAGGTGCCTCAATAAAGAACCCCCCTCCTTCTGGTGCATAGAACAAAACCAATGCAAATAAAATAAAGAAAAACACCGCACCCATTGCATCTTTTACCGAATAATATGGGTGAAAACGAATTCCATCTAAAGGAATGCCTTTACTGTCTTTCAACTTCTTAATTTCAACTCCATCCGGGTTATTTGAACCAACATGATGCAATGCCACTAGATGCATAAAGACCAAAATAACCAGCAACAACGGCAAAGCAATGACATGCAGTGCAAAGAAACGGTTTAATGTGACCTCAGAAATAACAAAATCACCACGAATCCATAAAGCCAAATCGGGCCCTATAATGGGAATCGCACCAAATAAGGAGATAATAACCTGTGCCCCCCAGAAGGACATTTGCCCCCAAGGCAACAAGTACCCCATAAAAGCCTCACCCATTAACACAAGGAACAACAACATTCCAATAACCCAAACCAACTCTCGAGGCTTTTTATAAGAACCGTAAAGGAAACCACGCATCATATGCAGGTAAATAACAATAAAGAACGCCGAAGCACCCGTGGAATGCAAGTAACGTAACAACCAGCCCCACTCAACATCACGCATAATGTACTCAACCGAATTAAAGGCATCTGCACCTGTTGGCTGATAACTCATGGTTAACCAAATACCCGTTACAATTTGGTTAACCAAAACAATCAGCGCCAAAGAACCAAAAAAATACCAAAAATTAAAGTTTTTAGGTGCGTAGTATTCACCAACGTGCTTATTCCACGTACTTGAAACAGGATAACGTTCGTCAAACCAAGCCAATAACGAAGATTTTCCCGCAGATGATTCATTTGTTTGATGTGACATTATGCAATCCCCCCTTCAGCTGGATCTTCACCAACACGAATAACATTATTAGATAGAAAGTGATACGGTGGGATCTCTAAATTTGTTGGCGCAGGAACCGACTTGGCAACCCGTCCCGCCAAATCAAAACGCGAACCGTGACAAGGACAAAAGAAGCCACCCATCCAACCTTCCATCATATCTGGAGAGCCTACCGCAGGACGATAGAGTGGTGCACACCCTAAATGGGTACAAATGCCAACCACCACTAAATATTCATCATTAACCGATCTAAATGAATTTTTAGTATATTCAGGTTGAATGGATTCACTGGAATCTGGGTCACGTAACTCCGTTACATTTTCCGATAAAATTTTTAACATTTCAGGCGTTCTTCGGACAACCCAAACAGGCTTGCCACGCCAAGAAACGGTCACCATTTGCCCTGACTGTAACTGACTTACATCAACATTAACCGGTGCACCCGCTGCCTTGGCTTTTTCACTTGGTTGCCAAGAACTAATAAAAGGAACAAGCATAAAGGCTCCCCCAACCGCTCCAACAACTCCCGTAGCACCGGTTAAAACTTTACGACGCGTTAAATTTTCACACGTACTTTTTTGATCTTCTGTCGACATATCACCTTCCTAGTTATGCGCAAGCAAATCTTGATCTAAAATAAACATCTCGGCAGTATATACCGATAAACTCATTAAATAAAGTCCAAAAACCCTATATTTTTTATAAACCCTACTTATAAAAGTCTATTTATTTTATTTATCAAAACAAGGGTTTTGGATACCTATTTATAGCATTCCTTAATGAGAATCAAAATAAAGCCCAGCAGCTTACGCAAAAACACACTTTCAACGATAAAAAATGCATTTAAACAGGGTTTTGAATATCAATATTATGATGTTCCAATCCAAAATGAGCAGCCAAATGCTCCCCCAAACACTTAATGCCCAAACGCTCTGTTGCATGATGCCCTGCTGCGAAGTAATGAATTCCTCCCTCTTTTGCCAAATGCGTTGTTTGTTCGGAAACTTCCCCACTAATATAAACATCCGCTCCCCATGCCATCGCATCCTGAATCGCATTTTGTGCACCACCACTACACCATGCAATGGTTTGAACCTGTTCACACCCACCCGGCAAGTGCAACACCTCTCGCATCAAGCTATCAGATACCTTTTGCTTAAACACATCAACGTTAACGGGCGCAGGCAGTCGCCCCAAACGCAACAATCCTTCTTTTGGAGTAATGTCCTCCAACTGCCATAAACGCCCCAATTCGACATTATTCCCTAATTCAGGATGCCCATCCAAAGGCAAATGATACCCCAGTAAATTAATATTATTTGCAAGCAATGCTTTAATGCGCTTTTGCTTAAAGCCCACAATCGGCAAAGGTTCACTTTTCCAAAAAAAACCATGATGAACCAATAAAGCATCGGCACGCAATCGCACCGCTTCATCAATTAATGCCTGACAAGCTGTGACACCGGTTACAATGATAAAAACATCTTCCGCTCCCTCAACCTGTAACCCATTTGGTGCGTAGTCTTGATATTGTTCAACTCCTAAGAAATCATGTAGATAAGCCACTAACTCTGTCCGTTTCATCTCATACTCCTGATTACCTTAATCCCCAGATAAAAACACAAATCAGGGGGATAAAAAAATGACAAAAAAAACCACTCAACCCCAAAAAGGAATGAGTGGTCAGGTTAAGAACGCTTTAAGCACACCTTTAAGGAACCTCTGAATAAACTCCAGTCAATATTTTCGTGATTTTATTAATCAATGACTTACATGCTTGTTTCTGGTAAAAAAATGGACTTATTCAGAGATTTCTTAAAGCATCACAGTAATTAAGACGTTTTAATACGATACCTTGCTGAAGCCGCATGAGCCTGTAACCCTTCACCATCAGCCAATGTACCTGCGATATTGCCTAACGTACTGGCTCCCTCACTGGAACACATAATTAAACTGGAACGTTTTTGAAAATCATACACGCCCAAAGGAGAAGAGAAACGTGCTGTTCTTGATGTCGGCAAAACATGGTTTGGCCCAGCACAATAGTCTCCAATCGCCTCAGCGGTATAACGCCCCATAAAAATGGCACCGGCATGTCGAATACCCGGTAATAATGCTTTAGGGTCTTCAACCGACAACTCCAAGTGCTCAGGCGCAATAATATTAATCATTTCAAGTGCTTGCGATTCATCTTCGACCACAATAATCGCACCGCGATCATTCAAGGCCTTGCGAATAATATCCTGGCGTGGCATATCAGGCAACAAACGATTCATACTCTCATACACTTTATCAGCAAAGCCAGCATCCAGTGTCACCAAAATAGACTGTGCATCTTCATCATGCTCTGCTTGAGAAAACAGATCCATTGCAATCCAGTCAGGATGGGTTTGACCATCACAATAAACTAAAATTTCAGATGGTCCCGCAATCATATCAATCCCCACGGTACCAAAAACCATCCGTTTAGCCGTTGCAACATAAATATTACCCGGCCCAACAATTTTATCCACCGCTGGCACGGTTTCCGTTCCATAAGCCAACGCTGCAACCGCTTGCGCTCCACCCAGTGTAAACACCGAGTCAACACCACAAATAGCGGCCGCCGCAAGCACCATATCATTCACTTCACCCTCTGGGGTCGGTACAACCATAATCAACTTTTCAACGCCTGCCACCTTTGCAGGAATGGCATTCATAATCACGGAAGATGGGTAAGCTGCTTTTCCACCTGGTACATACAAACCAACGGTATCTAAAGGGGTCACTTGTTGGCCCAACATCGTACCGTCCGCCTCTTCATAACACCAAGAAGCTTGAATTTGCTTTTCATGATAGTCTCGCACCCGTTGTGCCGACACTTCAAGTGCTTCCCGCTGTACTTTAGGAATAGACGACAGTGCCGCTTGCAAGCGTTCTTGAGAAATCTCAAGCTCAGCCCCCTTTTCCAAAAACAAGCGATCAAATTTTGACGTATATTCCAGCAAGGCCGAATCGCCATTTATGCGAACATTCTCAACCACTTTTTTTACAACGTCATTCACTGACTCATTTGAAACCGTTTCCCACGCCAGTAGCGCATCCAGTTCCTCTCTAAATCCTTCTGCCCCAGCAGATAATCGACGAATATTAAGCATTATGCACTCTCTATTACTGATTTAAATTGTTGAACAATGGTATTAATTTGGTCAAACTTGGTTTTATAGGCATGTTGATTTACAATCAAACGCGAACTGATTTTAGCAATGTGTTCCAATGGGACCAAACCATTTGCCTTAAGGGTATTTCCAGTATCAACTAAATCCACAATACGATCTGCCAAATCAATTAAAGGTGCAATTTCCATCGAGCCGTATAATTTGATTAAATCAACTTGCTCCCCTTTTTGTGCATAATACGCCTGAGCAGATTTAATATACTTTGTAGCAATTTTAAGCCGATGACCATGTGGCTTTTCAATTTCAGGCCCAGCGACCATTAAGTTACACTTTGCAATTTCAAGATCAAGCAACTCATACAGATTATCGGCAGGCGCTTCCATTAATACATCTTTACCCGCCACCCCAATATCCGCCGCACCATGTGCAACATACGTTGGCGCATCCGTTGCTCTCACAATCAATAAACGGACATTCTTTTGATTCGTCGGCAAAATCAACTTACGGCTTTTACTAGGGTCTTCTAATGGTTCAATTCCTGCTGCCTCTAAAAGAGGCAAGGTATCTTTATAAATACGCCCTTTCGAAAGCGCAATGGTCAGCTGTTGTTCATTCATAATGGTATTTTCAATCGTTTCATTTTTAATAAAAAAATAGAGGGGGAAAAGAAATTTAATCGGTTATACGGTAAATATGAGCACCAAGTTTATGAAACTTTTCTTCAATCAGTTCATAACCACGATCAATATGATATACACGATTAATAACCGTTTTTCCCTCTGCCACAAGCCCTGCCAAAATCAAACTCGCAGACGCCCTCAAATCCGTTGCCATAACCGGTGCACCAAACAAGGCTTTCACCCCTTTAACATAGGCAGTATTACCTTCTACCGTAATATCCGCTCCCATTCGTACCAGCTCAGACACATGCATAAAACGATTTTCAAAAATGGTCTCTTGAATCGTTGATTCGCCCTCTGCCAGCACATTCATCACTAAAAACTGTGCCTGCATATCCGTTGGAAACAAAGGATATGGATCCGTTCGAATATCCACGGGTTTTAATGTTTTATTACGCATATCCAGTGTGACTTCGGTATCTGAACAAAAAATATCTGCCCCTGCGTCTTCGAATTTTTTTAAAACAATACTCAAATGTTCTGGGTTTACATTGGTCACCGTTAACTGGCTTTGGGTAATGGCAGCGGCGGCTAAATACGTTCCCGCCTCAATGCGATCTGGAATAACAGAATAATCGACTCCCATTAAGTGCTCAACCCCTTCAATCACCAATGTATCTGTTCCAAGTCCTGTAATATTCGCCCCCATTTCATTTAAAAACTCGGCCAAATCCGTTACCTCTGGCTCTCTTGCTGCATTTCGTAATATGGTTGTTCCTTCTGCCAAAACCGCCGCCATCAACAAGTTTTCAGTTCCAGTTACGGTAACAGGGTCCATTACAATCTCTGCACCCCGCAAACGACCATTTGATTTCGCAACAATATAGCCTTCTTCCACCACAATCTCAGCCCCCATTTTTTCCATACCTTCAATATGGATATTTACGGGACGCGAACCAATCGCACACCCTCCAGGAAGGGACACTCTGGCTTCTCCAAAACGTCCAAGCAAAGGCCCTAACACCAAAATAGAAGCCCGCATGGTCTTGACCAGCTCATAAGGTGCTTCTTTTTCCTTTACCTGAGAGGCATCAATTTCAATGGTTAAGTGTTCATCAAACTGAATTTCAACCCCCATTGATGCCAGTAATTGAATGGTCGTGGTTACATCCATTAAATGCGGAACATTCGACAACCTAACCGGTGTTTCAGCTAGTAAACAGCCCATTAATATGGGAAGAGCAGCATTTTTTGCACCAGAAATTTCAACACTTCCAGACAGTCTACCCTGACAATCAACAACTAATTTATCCATATTAAATCACTGCTTTTATTAATCCAACAACGGGAACGGGGAAACAAATACAAAACTCAATCACATCAAGCCACGCGTGTTTTAATTGATAAAGCATGCAACTCGCCACTTTCAAACTGTGCTTTAAACACATCATTTACCATTCGATGGCGCTGAATAGGCGACTTACCTTCAAACTGCTGGCTAATGACTGTTACCGAAAAATTACACTCTTCGCCACTTGTTTCAACCTGACAATCTGGGATGGCCGCTTCAATCATCTCTTTAATCGTATCGGGAGACACAATACACACTCCTGCAAAAATTTTATTGGCGTATTTTAACGCCTTTGCGTAATAAAATCAGATTTATCGAAGAGACGACAATCAAGAATAAAAGAGTCACCCCCAAACTGACATAGACAGAGACATCCGATTGCTCAAAAAAACCATAACGAAATCCATCCACCATATAAAAAAACGGATTAAAATAAGAGACCTGCTCCCAAAATTCTGGCAATGCATGAATCGAATAAAACACACCGCTTAAAAACGTAAGCGGCATAATCACAAAGTTTTGAAATGCCGCCAGATGATCATATTTATCAGACACAATACCTGCCAACATCCCCAACCCTCCCATCATCGCAGCACTAAGTACTGCAAACACCAACACCCATACTGGCGATTGCCACATTAAATCAAACCCAATGGCCCCAATAATCAAAATACCCAATCCAACCACAACCCCACGCACAATCGCGGCAGCAACAAACGCCACATAAAATTCAAAGGCCGAAATAGGGCTCAACAACACAAACGACAAATTACCATGCACCTTAGACTGGATTAAACTTGAAGAGGTATTGGAAAATGCATTTTGTAAAATGGCCATCATCACCAAACCAGGAATCAAAAACTGACTGTAACTGATTTCACCATACGTTTGTATTTTAGTATCCAAAACATGCCCAAAGACCAATAAATACAATAGTGTTGCCACAATGGGTGCAAAAACCGTTTGCACCACAACCGAATAAAAACGCCGTACCTCTTTAATAAACAGCGCCCAACACCCAACCCAATTTGCTTGCATTAACCTTTCCCCTCTGCGGTTAAGTCCAAAAAGACTTCTTCCAGCGAAGCATCTCGACTGCTCACATCCGACACATTCAAACCACTGTCAGAAAGCCAACCTAATAATTGAGTTAACGAAGCCGTTTTTTCCAGCTTAAAAACCAACCCATTCGACTCTCTTTCAACCAAACGGGCTTCAAGCGGAGCAATCAAATCCTGAGCAGGCGCTGCCAAGGTTACTCTTAAATAACGATAATAATGTCTGGACAACAAGTCTTGTGTTGACGATAACGCTTTTACCTCTCCTTTTTGCATAATCGCCACCCGGTCACACAAGGCTTCCGCCTCTTCTAAATAATGTGTGGTTAAAATAATCGTATGTCCTTGCTGATGTAACTCTTTGGTAAACGCCCAAAGTATACGACGTAAATCCACATCCACCCCTGCGGTAGGTTCATCTAAAACCAACACTTTGGGACGGTGCACCAAAGCCATTGCAATCAATACCCGTCGCTTCATTCCCCCCGACAGCTGTGCGGTATTAGCATCTGCTTTATCAGACAATGCCAAACGCTCTAACAGCTCCCCTATCCAGGCACGCTGTTCAGCCCCCTTTAGCCCAAAATACCCCGACTGCAACACCAGCAACTCTTGTATTGAAAAAAAAGGGTCTGCAATCAACTCTTGAGGCACCAGTCCCAGTACCCGTCGAGCTTGACGGTAGTTACGATTCACATCATAACCTTGAATTTGAATGCTTCCTGAAGAGGGAATAACCAAACCAGACATCGCATTAATCAATGTCGATTTACCCGCACCATTTGGCCCAAGCAAACCAAAAAATGCTCCCTCCTCCACTTCAAAAGAAACACCTTTTAAAGCCGTTAATTCACCATAAGATTTTTTAACATCCAAAAACCGGACAGCAGGACAATTTGACATAAATATATACGTTATTCCAAATAAGGCTTCACACAATACACATGCAAAGCAACCAAAATTTAAAATGAAGAGACTTTTTATACACTACCGACACAAGAATTAAGGAGGCTCTGAATAAGCTCCAGTCAACATTTTCGTGATTTTATTAATCAATGACTTACATGCTTGTTTCTAGTAAAAAATAGACTTAATCAGAGATTCCTTAAGAAACAACGTTTACGACAGACTCCAAATCATAAAGCGTAATCAGTCCCTGCAACTCTGTCGGCGGATTTAAAAGTGTCATAGGGGGGGGAGAATTTTTTGACCACATTAACAACAAAGCCAACACCGCACTGTCTGCCTGCTGAACCTGACTAAAATCAATGGTTTTTACCTTCAAACTTAACAGCTCTTTGGGTTTTAATAGCTCAGGAAGTGTCTCAATCGTTACCCGTTCAGGTAAGCACATCACTCCTGTATCATCATACCAGACAAGCTTAGACACGACGACTCACCTGAGCATTCTTGGCTTCCATTTCAGCAATCACTTTATCAATGCCTTTTTTAGAAAACTCCGAACCATACGATTTACGATAATTCAACAACATACTGATTCCCTCAATCGAAATATCATATAAAAGCCATTTTTGTGATTTCTTATTTAAATACGCACGGTACACCACATCCGTTTTAGCTCCATCCGACTGAAACACCTCTGATGCAACCGTTACCACGCCTTTTTTAACTTGCTGGGCGGGTTTAACAATGACTTTGGTAATTTGTAATTTCAATAAACTTTTTGAATACGAGCGAATCAACATTTCAGAAAAAGCATTGACAAACGCCCCTTTCTGCTCTTTCGATGCCGTACGCCAATATCGCCCCATAACATAACGCGCCATTTTGACGGTATCAACATAAGGCAAAACATGCTGGTTCGCAAATGTTTTAACCTGCTCAGGATGTGCATTTAACGTTTCTCGTTGTTCATTAATCTTTGTCACCAGTTCTTGAGACAAAGCACGCACCATCTCTTCAGGGTTATCCTGAGGAATCACCGTGGCATACGAAGAAGACGTCATTAAAAAAAGCAAAACACTCAAAAACACCCAAGATCTCTGCATTAATCCCTTCATCATAACCCCCTCCGCTCTTTTATTCACTGTCACTCAATTTCACTAAAAACTGCCCAATCAAATCTTCCAGCACAATGGCCGATTGTGTCATTTCAATTTCATCTCCTGGTTTCAATACTTCCTCATCCCCGCCAGGTTCCAGGCCCACATACTGATCACCCAGCAACCCCGAAGTTAAAATAGAAAGCGACGAATCAACAGGCAGTTGATTAAACGACTGATCAATTGCCATATTAACCCTTGCCTTAAACGACACAGGATCGATTTCAATGCCCGTTACACGCCCAATCACCACACCGCTTAACTTAAGTGGTGCGCGTACCTTTAACCCACCAATATTATCAAATAAGGCACTCACACGATAAGTTGGCCGCTCTTTCCATTCACTAAAGTTACTTACCTGAAAGGCAATGGAAGCCAATGCCATCAAACTCATCAATACAAATAAGCCAACCCATATTTCAATCTTAGTTTGTTTTTTCATTATTCCTTAAAACCTTTTTAAACAGGTAACTGCTCAGCGCAATCAAGCAACGGTTCAAAACGCCCCTAAAAAAGAACACATCAGCCATTGCTTATTTTGCCAACAGAAAACCTTTACACAATAACGCCATCAATTAAACATAATCGATGTCAAAATAAAATCGAACCCTAAAATGCCTAATGAAGAATGCACCACCGTTCGCGTGGTAGCACTGCTCACACCTTCAGATGTTGGAATGGCATTCACACCTTGAAACAAGGCAATAATCGCAACCAATACGGCAAAAACCACCGATTTAATCATGCCATTTACCACATCTTCATTCCAGTCGACCTGACTGGTCATTTGCGACCAAAACGCCCCCGCATCCACACCAAGCCAACTCACAGAGACCAGATACCCCCCAAACACACCCAATGCATTAAACATAATAATTAATAATGGCAACGTAATAATCGCCGCCAGAAAACGAGGCGCATACACAAACTTAATGGGATCAATGGCCATCATTTCCAACGCAGAGATCTGCTCTGTTGAACGCATCAGTCCAATTTCAGCTGTCATGGCAGACCCTGCCCGTCCCGCAAATAACAGTGCCCCAACAACAGGACCCAACTCCCTTAATAACGAAAGCGCGGTCATGCTACCAACGGCTTCTTCCGCATTAAAATCCACCAAAATATTATACCCCTGCAAGCTCAGAACCATACCAACAAACAAACCTGCCGTTAAGATAATTGGCAACGACAATACACCAGTAACATAAACCTGCTTAAATAATAAATCCACTCGTAACACAGCCGCAGGCATCGCCACAACCAGTGACAACATCAATAAAAACCCTCGCCCAAATGCAGCCAATTTATCAAGCAGTGTTGCCCCCAATCCTTGCAACAGTGTTTGAGCGCCAGACAATGGACGGCTCATCCTTCTCCTCCTTTACTGGTATTATCCATATTTTAAATCCTCCGAATAAGGTGCCTTTGAAAAGTGAAACGGTACGGGTCCATCAGGCAAGCCATTTAAGAACTGATGCACATACCCTGTTGACTCTTGTAACAGAACCTCTTTTGAGCCTTCCGCAATTAACTTGCCTTCCGAAATCACACAAATATAATCTGCAATTTCCAAAACCTCATCCACATCATGCGACACCAAAACACTGGTTAACCCAAGGCTGTCATTTAAGGTTTGAATTAATTTAACCAAAACCCCTTTGGTAATAGGGTCCTGACCAACAAAAGGCTCGTCATAAAAAATCATTTCAGGATCCAGCGCAATGCCCCTCGCCAATGCCACTCGGCGAGACATTCCTCCCGATAATTCAGAAGGCATTAACGTTTTTGCCCCTCGCAAACCAACCGCTTGCAACTTCATTAATACCAGGGCATAAATAATCTCTTCCGGCAACTTTGTATGCTCTCGAAGCGGAAACGCAACATTATCAAATACATTTAAATCGGTTAACAAAGCTCCACTCTGAAACAACATGCCCATCTTGCGCCGAAGCTGATAAATCTTTTTACGAGACAAGCCATGAACATGCAATCCTTCAATAAACACATCGCCCGAATCGGGTTTTAACTGCCCAGCAATGAGTTTCAACAACGTTGTTTTACCACTGCCGCTCGGCCCCATAATAGCCGTAACCTTTCCTTTAGGAATAGAAAGCGTAATGTCATCAAATATTTTGCGCTCACCACGAGAAAAAGTTAAATTTTTAATTTCAATTAAGGTTTCTGCTTGTTCCATATCGTTTCTCTAAGCTTAAAAAAAAAGGGGGGGGGGAAATTTTTTCAAACCCAACCTAATATCCCAACAACTCCCCAATAGTTTTTAGATTTGCAACCTGCTGCATATTTATCTTGCCCCCAACAATAAAAGGCACATGAGTCACCGTTCCCGCCTTCACTCCTGAAAGGCTATCCATAAAATCATTCAATAAAGCAACCTGCTCTTTTCCATCCGAAGAGAGTTGAAACACCACACCCAGAGGATGACCTGAAAAACACACCCCGTCCTTTTTCCATAACCAGCCAGGTAGCACATACTGTCGAGAAACCAGCGTCACGGGCTTATCCAATAACAAGCGCTGTGTAAACTCAAGCTCACTCCAAACAACCAGGCCTGCTACACTCGATGCTAAAACAGATAAAACCCGTTTAAGTTGTTCAAGCTCAGCACACACATCCAAAGGCCTCACTTCACTAGCATGTTCAAAAAAATGATTAGGCAACCCACCTTCTTTAAGCTCTAAATACATATAAAAAGGCGTTTCAATGCTTTCCTGCAATTCACATAAAGTTTCATCCGACCAGGTCAACCACTCTTCTTGGGGCACCAACACCACACGAAAAGCATTACTAAAATAATCAAACTGCCACTCTTCGGGCAAATCATCAGGATAAAAAGAGCCTCGCCAATCATCATGTCGCCACCCAAAAGTCCCTATATGAAGACTTTCAACAAACGCCATAAAATATAGCCCTTTTTTTATTTGAATTCACATTTGGATTCATTTAGCCTCACCAAAATAAGCCTATCATTATACGTATAGAACCCTCTTCACGATACAGGCATGAAAGAAAAAGCAAATAATCTTTTTCTAAAAGAGGCAAAAACGCACTGCATAGCCAGAAACAGATGTCGTTTCGAACGAAAAACAGAGAGTACGTAACCAACCAAGCTACCCCAAAGAACCCAATAACATTTACTAACAAGCCCCATAAACATTTTTTATTTCTAACCACTTTCCGCTATAATCACATCCACTTTTTTTATGGACACTTTGAATACGTCATGACAAGCGCACTTCTATTACCCAGTATCGTACTTTTGATTGGACTCGCACTGCTCGTTTGGAGTTCAGATATATTCATTGATGGTGCCGCCAGCATCTCACTCCATATGAATATTTCACCCCTGATTATCGGAGTAGTTGTACTCGGATTTGGAACCTCCATGCCTGAAATTGTTGTCGCCACCTTGGCCGCTTTAGATGGCAGCCCAGGGTTAGCCATCGGAAATGCCGTAGGCTCCAATATTGCTAATATTGCCCTGGTACTCGGTGCAGCAGCCTTAATTGCTCCCATCGTGGTAAAGTCCTCTATTTTAAAAAGAGAAATTCCCATTTTATTGGCCATTTCACTCGGAGCCTATGCTCTGGTGTTAGATGGTGAACTCGGCTTTATCGATGGCATTATTTTAATTGTTGCCCTAATCCTCACCATGTTCTGGATGATTAAAGCCAACAAAGAGATGGATCCTAATGACCCCATCGCGGCCGAAACCCTTGAAGAGATTGGGAATGAACCAGACCTGACTATGAAAAAAAGCCTGGCCTACCTCGTGGGTGGCTTAATCGTACTAATGACCAGTGCCAAAATGATGGTATGGGGGGCGGTGGACATAGCTCAAACATTCGGTATTTCAGAGGTGGTTATAGGGTTAACCATTATTGCCATTGGAACCAGTTTGCCAGAACTTGCGGCTGCCATTTCTGCGGCACGTAAAAATGAAGCCGACCTCATGATCGGAAACATTGTTGGCTCAAACTTATTTAATATTTTAGCTGTACTGGCCGTACCTGCTTTATTGGCTCCTTCGTTACTAGAACCCAATATTTTAACCATTGATATGCCTGTCATGCTCGGGTTCACACTGTTAATGCTTCTTTTTGCACTTCCTTTTAAAGGAAAAGCCACCATCAATACCCCTAAGGGTTTTTTACTTCTCTTTGGTTTTGTGGCATATTTAATCATATTGTATTTCCGCTCCACTGCCGTTTAAGGACTTTCAGATGAACATCAGTAAAGAAATTACGCAAAAAGCACAAAGCATCAAACTTTTGATTCTAGATGTTGATGGCGTGTTAACCAACAACATGCTCATTTATGGCAACAACGGTGAAGAGCACAAAGCCTTCCATACCCGCGATGGTCATGGCATGGTATTACTGCAAAAAAGCCAAGTCGATATTGGCATTATTACCGGTCGAAAATCTCAACTGGTCACACGACGAATGCAAGACCTAAACATCAAACACGTCTATCAAGGCGTGCCAGATAAATTACCTACCTTTTTAAAACTGGTTTCAGAACTCAATCTATCACTGAATGAAATTGCCTATATAGGGGATGATATTTTAGACCTACCCATCCTAATGCGTATTGGCCTCTCTGTCACACCTGCCGATGGGGATGACGAAGTCAAATCACGTGTTGACTATGTCTCTCCTTATCGAGGTGGCCAAGGATGTGTACGAGAAGTGTGCGAAATCATCATGCGCTCACAAAACCGATGGCAACAACACATGGACTTCTTTTTAAGGGAACTTTAACTCCCCTTGAATGTTTATACTTAAAAAAATATAACGACCTCAGTAGCCTCTAAAAAAGAGGGTTCAAAGCAAAAAAGCGGACATTTACAACAAACAATCAAAGGTTTTTTATGCGCTTATCAACCATTCGCATTACACTCTTTACCTTTATACTCTCCCTCGTTGTATTGTGGGTCATTAATCTACAAAATCAACAAGGGCACCCCAAACAAGAAGCTCTCACACCTCAAGAAGTATACAACTGGCAATCTTTTCAAAGCACCATTTGGGAAATTTCTCGTCACCAACCCGAACAAAAAACAACCATTCAAACCCAAACATGGCAATACAGTGATGCCAGCAAACTGAGTCAATTTACACAACCTAAAATCACTCTAGTCACCCCCAATAACATCACCCTTATCCAAAGTCAAACAGGGCAAACCTTAAATAATGAAGCAATAGAACTTTCAAAAAATGTCACGATAACACAATATTCACCCAACGATCAAAATTCCAAAAACACCACGCCATCCATTATTTTAAGTACTCAAAACATTACCTACAACGCAACACTGTCAGAACTGATAAGCCGTGATACAATCACCCTTACTCAAGAAAACAGCGTCACGACCGGGGTTGGACTTTATGGCAACTTACAAACGGGAAGTTTTCAATTAATGTCAAACGTACAAACCATCTACCAACCACGGCATCCTTAAAAACAACCAAGGTATCTTTTTATCCTATGCAAGCGTCAAAGCCTTTTTCACCCCTCTTCTTGCTTTTTATGGCACTGCTTTCAACAAGCCTGCTTAGCCAAGCAAACCCCTCCTTGCCCGATGAAGAACAACCCATCCACATCACCGCAGACCAACTTGAAGTTCAAGAACAAAAAGGCATCAGTACCTACACAGGCAATGTTCAAATTACCCAAGGGAGCTTAATACTAACAGGCGATACCGTCAGCATTTTACACCCTGATGGCCAGTTGCAAATGGTCAAAGCCTATGGCTCTCCCGCAAAATTTAAACGCTACAGCCAAGTTGACCAAGCCTGGCTAACAGGGCAAGCCAATTTAATTCAATACAACACCAAATACAAAACCATTCTATTAACAGGCGATGCCTCCATTTCCCAACCAGGAAAACACCAGATTCAAAGCAACAATATTTTTTACGATGTCAGCAAGCAAACCCTTATGGCAAAAGGCAGTAAAGATGGACAAGAGCGAGTCTCAGTTACTTTTGAACCCAGCACAGAACCTCAAGACAAGCAGGAAAAGGAATAAATAAACATGGCTCATTTTTATGCCCGCGGCCTTGCCAAAACCTATAAAAAAAGACACGTTGTCACCTCCGTAGACATTGATATTTACAGTGGTCAGGTCGTTGGATTACTTGGCCCTAATGGAGCAGGAAAAACCACCACCTTTTACATGATGACAGGCCTGGTTAAAAATGATGCAGGAATGATTTTTCTCGATAATCAAGAAATCACACACCTTCCTATTCATAAACGCGCCAAATTAGGAATTGGTTATTTACCACAAGAAGCCTCTGTTTTCAGTAAACTCACTGTTTCAGAAAACATCAAAGCCATTTTGGAAATGCGCCCTGAACTTAATAAAAAACAGCGCAACCTCATCTTTCAAAAACTCATTGATGACTTGCAAATTGGCCATATTTTAGAGCAACCTGGTCAAGCCCTGTCAGGAGGAGAAAGACGACGAGTTGAAATTGCACGCGCCCTGGCAATGGAGCCACGGTTTATTTTACTGGATGAACCGTTTGCAGGCGTTGACCCTATTTCAGTCAAAGACATTCAAAGCATTATTTTGCACCTAAAACAAAAACATATTGGCGTATTAATTACCGATCATAATGTTCGTGAAATATTAGGGGTTTGCGATCAGGCCTATATTTTACATAACGGCACCATTTTAGCCGAAGGCACTCCCGAAGACATTTTGGCACACGCCGATGTTAAACGTGTTTATTTAGGAGAAGACTTTAAATAAACAAAATAAACGCTTTGCACAATAGCAACGCAAAGGTCTCTCAATAATAAATCCCCCCCATCCATTTAAGCTCAGTGGTATAATCAAACTCAAAGGTATTCTTTTTTAATCTTAAAAAGCCACGTACACATTGCACTGGATTTTAGCGAAAAAGAACATTTAAAATCGTAATATAACGACTCAAAATAGCCCCTAAAAAGAGGCTTCTTAATATAAAACAACATAAAGGAGCAACCACAATGCAAATTAATATTACAGGTCATCACGTCGATATCACAGAAGCACTTCGTAGCTACACCTCTGAAAAAATGGCTAAACTAGAACGTCATTTTGACCACGTTACCAATGTTCACGTAATCTTAACCGTTGAAAAACAAGCTCAAAAAGCCGAAGCAACCGTTCATGTATCTGGTGCCGACCTGTTTGCACAAAACCAGACAGAAGACATGTACGCCTCTATCGATGGATTAGTTGATAAACTGGATCGCCAAATCATCAAACACAAAGAAAAAATCAGCAACCATAACCGCAAATCTGGCGGAGTTAAAAATATGAGCATTGCTGAAGAAGCTTAAAAAATCAAGGTAACGACTCAGCGACGACATCATTACGCCAAGTCGTTACAAATAGAATCTCTGAAGAAACCCCTTAAAAACCAACCCCCATAAAAACCCAACCTTCCTGCTTCTCCTGCTACAATAGCGACAAGAAAACACTTAATTCATCAAATAGCGAACAACGCACTGAATTAAGTCCCCCTAAACTCACTTCAAACAGGGAGGAAAAGTATGGCCATACAACATTCCGTTATCGAAAAAAGCAAACTCACAGAGCAACTATTAAAAGCCGTTGAAAACCAACATTTCGAACAAGCCTCTGAACTGCTTTCACTTCTCGTCCCCGAAGAAATTGCCGAACTCCTTGAATCCACCCCCCCTAAAGAACGCCAAATTTTATGGGAAAGTCTTAACAGCGAACAACAGGGAGAAATTCTTACCCATACCAACGACGAAGTTCGTGCCACACTACTAGACTCTTTACAAACACACGAACTGGTTAAAATCGCAGACGACCTAGAAACCGATGACATTACCGACATTGCCCAGTCACTGGAACCCAGTGCCCAACAAGCACTGCTTAACTCACTGGATAAAATAGAACGAACCGCCGTTGAAACCGCCCTCGCCTATCCGGAAGACACTGCTGGAGGGTTAATGAGCACCGACTTCATTACCATTCGTGCAGATATTACTTTAGGCGTTGTGCTTCGCTACCTGCGTACACTTGGTCAACTCCCTGACAGTACCGCAGAACTGTTTGTTCGAGACAGGGAAGACCACTACGTTGGAACCCTTAAACTCACCAGCTTACTCATCAACGATGAAGACAAACAAGTACAAGACGTATTAGAAACCGACACCCCCGCCATTCAAAGCTACGTCTCCGCCAAAGAAGTTGCCCATATCTTTGAAAAAAACGACTTAATCTCTGCTGCGGTGGTCAATGAAAATAACCAGATTTTAGGTCGAATCACCATTGATGATGTGGTCGATATTATTCGTGAAGAAGCCGAACACGCTCAAATGGCCAGTGCGGGTCTGGATGAAGAGGATGATATTTTTGCTCCCGCCACCCGCTCCGCAAAACGCCGAACCTTCTGGCTTGGCATTAACTTGCTGACCGCCATTTTTGCCTCCATTGTCATTGGCTTCTTTGATGCAACCATCGAAAAAATCGTTGCCCTGGCAATCTTGATGCCTATTATTGCCAGCATGGGAGGCATTGCTGGCACACAAACCTGTACCATTGTCATTCGAGCCCTTGCTACAGGTAAACTGGCTAAAAGCAACAGTCGCTCACTGCTGATAAAAGAAACCACCGTTGGCTTGCTTAACGGACTCATTTGGGCACTGATAACCGCCACTGCCGTACAATTTTGGTTCAATGACTGGGGACTCAGTGCTATTTTTGGAACAGCAATGATGATTAATTTAGTCGCCGCTGCCTTTGCAGGTGCCATGATTCCACTTATTTTACAACGCATGAAAATAGACCCTGCACTGGCTTCTGGCCTGATGCTCACCACCGTCACCGATTCTCTTGGGTTCTTTGTTTTTTTAGGATTAGCCACAATCGTGTTACTTTAAAGAACCTCTGAATAAAAAAAGGAGGGGGGGGGAAATTTCTCCCTCCCTTCTTTTTCTTTCTCAAGAAAAAATGACTACATTCTTAAGGCTATTGCATTCCTAAAAACCAACCTCTATGATAAAAAAAACAAAAAACTAAACCATATGGAGGCATTTATGCCAAATAGATCCTGTAAACAGATTGGAACCGTCGCCGTATTAAGTGCTCTAATCTTAACAACCGCTTGTACCAGTACAGGCCAAACACGAGAAACCGATAAAAATGCCATTACCATTGCCGCTGCTATAGGAGGCGCAATGGCAGCCAATGCTTTAGGCATTGACAATAACGTAGGAAAAGTGGCTATCGGAGCGTTAGCAGGCTACACCGCACGCTCGGTATTTGACCAAGCCACACAAGAAACCGCTTCTGACCCCGATACCGATGTGGAAGCCGTTAAAATTGGAAATCAAGAATTTGTCCAAATTAATGTTAAAAATGTACACTTTCGTTCCGGTTCTGCAGAGCTTGATCCTTACGAGCTCACCCGTTTGGCTCCCGTTTTAAACGTCT
>WFPP01000083.1 GCA_015487495.1 Thiomicrorhabdus sp. | reverse complement strand
ACATCACCTTTAAAGACGACCAAACCGTAGGCAGCAAAACTCATCAAAGTAAAACCAAAATAGAAACTCGGCAGATCCTGTGCCACAATCAGAGCAAAATTACCTGCCATTGCCAGCATAAAAAAAGCATAAAAACGAGACCGTTGCGCTGATTGCGGAAAATAGGCGTACGCATAAACGCCCGCCACCGTCCACAAGAGTGTGCTCAACAGCAAAAAAACCTGCCCCGTGGCGTCCAGTCCTAGTGCACTGCCAAGCAACACCCCAGAAAAATCCCAGTGCACATCGGACGGGGTTACCAACAGACTGGCCAGCAACGCAGGCAAAGCCGCCCAAGGTAGCAGATGCTGTGTCAACGTTCGCCCTTTCCTGAACGTCAACATAAGCGTCAGTAACAGCGGCCATATCACGCCTAACAACAGTAATTCAACTGAAAAATTCGAGTTCATCATTTAATAAAACTCCCGTTCGGCAATCAGTTTCGCCCATGCAAGAGGACTGAATGCGGCGGCGGCCACCAAGCCCGCTCCCAAAGCCAGAAATGCGGTAATGATTGGAGGGAGCAACAGCATCCATGAGGTTTCCTGACGGCCGAAATCATGTTCCTCTGGCCAATGTTTAGGCGGTTTTCGGAACCAGACTCGATGGAGAATAGGTAAAAAATAGGCTGCGTTGAGTAAGCTACTGCCTGCCAGCACCCAAATCACCCAGCTCTGTCCAGCTTCCAACGCGCCCATTCCCAGATACCACTTAGTGATAAAACCAGCCGTGGGTGGCGCACCGATCATACCAAAAACACCAATCGTAAAAGCCGCCATGGTCCAAGGCATGCGCTGCCCAACGCCATCCATTTCACTGATTTTGTGGATGCCTAAAGTTTCGGCCAAATTACCAGCGCAAAAAAACAGCGTGATTTTCATCAATCCTTGATGCACTAGGTGCACCACGCCACCAATCGCCGCTATCGGCCCTGCAATCGCGATTCCCAACGTAATATATGAGACCTGACTGATCGTAGAAAAAGCCAGCCTGCGCTTTAGATCATCTTGATACAAAGCGCGCATTGAAGCATACAGAATGGTAAACGCAGCCAGCCATGCCAGCGGAGCCGTCACACCCAAATCGGTGGCAAAGTTAATACCAAACACATCATAAACGACCCGAACAATGCCAAAAGCCCCTGCTTTCACAACGGCCACCGCATGCAACAATGCGCTCACGGGTGCAGGGGCGATCATGGCGAGAGGCAACCAACCATGCAATGGTATCAGTGCCGCTTTTACACCGAATCCCGCAATGAACAAAATAAAAATCATCACTAATGCGGGACGATGCTCATCCCCTAATGCATGTAAAAATCCCTGCGGGGTAAACTCCAACGACCCCGTAAGCGTATAGAGCCAGACGGTAGCAAACATAAGCAAACCGCCCCCTATCAAGGTATAACGCAAATAAATTTTTCCGGCGTGCCGAGCCACTTCCGTACCTCTGTGCACGATCAATGGATAGGTCGCAAGCGTCAATAATTCATAAAACAGCAAAAAGGTAATCAAATTACCTGACATTGCCACGCCAATGGTGGCGCTAACACATAAACTGAAAAAACCGAAAAAACGACTACGATGAGGCGACCCTTCTAAATAACCGATGGCGTAAATCGTCGTCAACAGCCATAACACAGCAGACAAAGTAACAAATAATAAAGAGAGCGGGCCGGCACGTAGAACCAGATCCAGACCGGGTAGCAGTGGTAGGCGTGTTTCAAAATGCTGCCCATGATAGACCCCCCATAACATCCAGGCGACCAACAGCAAGTTAATCACCGAACCGCTCAAATTAAGCGTGGTGCGCAAACGCACTCTTTGCTCGGCCAAACCAAAGATAATCAGACCTGGTACCAAAGAACAGGCAATCAGCAACAGTGGCAACCAATCGTTCCAATTCATGACATGACCTCTTGGGCGCTAGAAAAAGCGTCAAAGGGCGTTCCAATCGCAAGCAAAGGTAAAATCAAAGGGGCAAGAAAACCCAGTAGAATCGCACCACTGGCCAACAACAAGGCGGCCCACTCCATACGCACGGGTACGGCGGTCACTTTTGAAGGGGTACTTGCCTCAGTAAAGGCGTAACCCAATACCTTAAAGAGATACATGGCCGCCAGTACACCCCCTAACACAATCACCACAGCAAGATCCCATCGCCCTTGCATTAAGGCGGCTTCCAATAGCAACCACTTACCAATAAAACCACCACTTGGTGGCAACCCAATGAGGCTCACCCCCGCCAAAGCAAAAGCAGCCACCGTCAATGGTAAACGCTGTGCCAGTTGATCCAGATCCGCAATACGATCATGGCCTCCAAAACGCAGTAGATTGCCTGCGGCCATAAACATCGCCGCCTTGGCTAAGGCATGAGAAATCGCTAAATACATCACGGCATTCCAAGCCGTGACACCCGCCCCCATCGCCAGTGGAAACGCCAAAAACAGGTAACCGATCTGTGCCACTGTCGAATAAGCCACCAGCATTTTCACCCGAGTTTGGCGTAATGCTTGCAGCGACCCCCAAAGGATCGCCATCACGCCTAAAATACCAAGCAAACCCGCGACACTGCCACTGATTGGCCAGAAAAGCTCAAGCCATAAACGCAGTAACAGATAAAAAGAGGCCTTCACCACCAGAGCCGAGAGCAATGCGCTGATCGGCGAAAATGCGCTGGCATGGGCAGGAGGTAACCAGAAATGCAGGGGAAAAAGCGCCGTTTTTAAGAGCAGCCCAGCACTGATCAATCCCAATGCCATCCACACAGTTGGGGAGGCTTCAATCTGTTCGGATAAAATGGCTAGATCGAGACTGCCATAAGTATGATAAAGAAGCGCAACACCAAATAGGAAGAGTAATGAACCCAATAGAGAGGCTAACAGGTAACGCATCGCCCCATTTAGAGCCGCCTTGCCACCGGCCAGTGCGACCAAGGCAACCGCCGACAACCCCAACAATTCAAGCGTGACATAGAGATTAAACATGTCCGCCGATAGAAACAGGGCGTTCAATGCCGTGAGTAAGAATAACCACAACGGCCAAAATTGTTCAGACTGTACGCGGTCAAAATAAGCCGTTGCATAGACACTGACGAACAGCCCCACCAATGCCGTGATGCCCAGCATCACCAAACTGAGGCCATCCGCATACAAGTGAATACCCAAAGGGGCATTCCAGCCCCCCACTGCGTGATGATAAACACCGTTTTCAAGCAACCAAGCACCCAGGCCAACCACCGACAAAAATACGCCCGCCAATGTGACCAACCCCAACTGATTAACGTTTTTTGGCCAGAGAAAACAGACGATGGCGCCCACCAATGGCAACAGAATCAAGACCACTGCCCAAGGCATCGTCAGCAGAAAATCACCCATAGCAATTACTTCTCTTCCTCATCGTTCAGTTCAGCTCGCCCCGTGACGGCACTGATTTTCAACATCAAAGCAAGCGCGAACGCCGTGGCAGACACCGCCACCACAATCCCCGTAATCACCATCGCGGCAGGTACTGGATCGGGCATAATCTCCGTTCGACCCGCTAATGCCAGCAGCACCATAAAAACGCCACTGCCCATAATATTGAGTGCTAATATTTTGCGCAATAGATGGGCATGGATCATCAAGGCATACACCCCCAAGCAAAACAGCCCAATACCCACCAGAGCGTACAAAACTGCGATACTCATATTTTTTCCGAATGATCTGGACGCGAACCCAAAAACAGGGCGGCAAGGATCGCTGCAATGGAGAGTGTCGCCGTTGTTTCGAGCACAAAAATAATCAAACTTGCCTGTGACGGCGGAAACGCCAGCAGTTGACCTCTGTCCAACATCATCAACACGGCCACAGCGATAAAAGTGGACAACCCCACAACCAAGGTAATTCGCAATGGCAAACCAGCAAGACTGAGAGGCAAGCGCCAGCCAGCCAATATTAACAACACACCAGCCGCACCCAAAACGGAACCTGCCTGAAACGCACCGCCAGATGCATGAGCGCCAACCCACAGTAAATAAGCCGATACCAATAATAATAGCGGAGTTAGCAAACGCGCCAAAAGATCCAATACGGGATCGAGCGTCGCTTCTCTAACGGATGGCCTTATTTCCAACGACCAGATCCCAATCAATGCCAACAACAACACTGCTATTTCTAACAGAGTATCGTAAGCACGAAAGTTGAGTAACACGGCTGTCACTGGATTACTAACCCCGCTGGCATCAAGATTTTCAGCAACCGCGGTACTTAAACCCGTCGCGTAAGGCGAGAGTTGCAAAACGCCATAACCCAGCCCAACGGCCATCAATAACACTGGGGTGGCGGATAACCAATGAAAAAAGGGTCGCTTCGTTTTTTGTTCAGATTGCACACGGTTTTTTTCACGCACACCCATCCCTTTATTTGCGTCAAAATCACGTAATTTTGCCCATGAAGACAACAACAGCGCCCCCGTTAGGCCAGCCCCAATCGCTACTTCGGCCAATGCCACATCAGGTGCTTTCAATCGAACCCAAGCCAGTGTCATCAATAGTCCAAACGCAATAAACAACACGATGGCTTTAAACAATTCCGGACAGAACAGTGCCCGCCAAGCTAACCACAACAACCCGATGCCGATCAGGCCATCAATCAACCATTGCAACAGACTTAACGCCTCCACATGCGCACCCCTTTTTGCAACGCTTTTTTGGCAATAAGGTGAGAAATACTCGAACCAGCCAGCAAGACCAGTAGCCAGATTAACAACAGCTTGCCCACGGAAGCATAGGATTCTGCCTGCATTGCCAAACCGATTACGATCAATCCCAGCCCCACATTATCGGCCTTAGTCAACGCATGTAATCGAGTGTAAACATCCGGAAAACGCAATAACCCCACCGTTCCCGCCAAAAAAAATACGGCGCCCGCAAGTAAAAACAGCACAGAAAGGTAATCACTTAGAGTCATGTTTTTTCTCCTGTTCTGACCAAGCTCTACGGACAAACGCGACGGCCGTTACCGCCGAAAGCAATGCAAACACAAACGCAACATCATGCAACGCTGAACGGCCTTCAACCTGCCCCAATAACAGCAATACCGCCACCGCTGTCGTACCAAACAATTGTGCTGCCATCATACGGTCGGCGGCGGTAGGCCCCAGTAAAACACGCCACATACCAGCCGCCAAATTTAGCAATAAAAATAACACCAATACAAGATAAAAAGTCTCCATACATACTCACTTTTCAAGTGTCAAAGATTTGGGTTCTACTAACTTTATGTCAAACCAAACAGCCGCCTAACGTGCTTTTCAACGACCATCAACTCTGTTTTAACATCACTTTGACCATCAAGAACATGCACTTTCAATACACTATCATGCAATTCAGCGGATAAAGTGCCGGGCAGCAAGCTTACCGTATTCACCATCACGACCTGCGCGACTCCTGGTGGAAGTTGCAATGGATACTCAATTAAATCGGGTTCAATAGGAAGACGGGGATGAAAAGCACGCCAAGCCACATCAATTCCCCCCATTAAAGAGCGAAGCATAAATAAAAATACAAATTTAACCCCCGCACGCCACACCAAAGGCGTTGATGGAATAAGCAACATACTAACAATCAAGGCCAGCATAACAGCAGGCCCTCCTATCACCCATGAAGACAGATCACCATTGGTTAACGCCCACCAGATTAGCGAGAACAAAAGCCCTCGTGTTAAAAATGTTAAATATATTTCTCTAGGAACGCCCAAAAAATACTCTGATAGAAAAGCTTTTTTAACCTGGCACATTATAAGAGCCTCGAATATTCAAATCAGATATTCATACTACCATCCCTGTTTTGACTCGATAAGTACTTTTATCATCTCAAAATATTTTTTTATGTTGCCACGACTTGGTGCAAGGGAGAAAAATTGATTCAAAAAACGCCTATCATATACATAAACTAATGTGCAAAAGAAAAGACTGATTGGGACAGAAGTAGCAAAAAAAAACCTCTAAATAATAAACCACACATTGACGACAACCTAATACTTCGCAAATATAAAAAAGCCACCGTCAACCCAATATTTCAAGCAAAAAAAAACCTCGAATCATCGAGGTTTTTTAAAATTTATTTAAATCAAGATAAAATAATCAAGCTACCTTTAAAGCGCTCTGTGGCGTCGCTTCCAGTGCCGCAATACGCTCTTCTAATGGTGGGTGAGAGGCAAACAATTGACCAATTTTACTCTTGTTAGCAG
This sequence comes from Thiomicrorhabdus sp., assembly GCA_015487495.1. Classification (GTDB taxonomy): domain Bacteria; phylum Pseudomonadota; class Gammaproteobacteria; order Thiomicrospirales; family Thiomicrospiraceae; genus Thiomicrorhabdus. The sequence goes on along the minus strand of WFPP01000083.1, from coordinate 12,704 downwards.
AAATGCCCAGGGCAGCCATTTGATCAGGCAATTCACCTGGTGTCATAGTTTGCAATCGGCGTAACGCAGCAATCATATTCTCTTTACCAGCTAAATAAGCCCCACCGTTGTCCGCATGAAACTCGCGTTTACGTGAAAACCACATGGCAATAATACTGGCCAAAATACCAAACAATAGTTGTGCAATCACATCCACAACAATAAAGGTCAAGCTATGCCCAGCCTCTTCATTTTTAAGAATCACCCGATCCACAACATAGGCGACAATCTTCGCAAAGAAAATAACAAAGGTATTTAACACCCCTTGCAATAAGGCCATCGTAACCATATCGCCATTGGCAACGTGCGCCACTTCATGCCCTAATACGGCCTCTACTTCATTTTGTCGCATGTTACGCATCAATCCAGTCGAGACGGCAACTAATGAACTGTTTTTAGTCATCCCCGTTGCAAATGCATTTGGCTCTGGTGAGTCATAAATCGCCACTTCGGGTGTTTTAATGCCCGCTTTTTCTGCTTGACGTTTTACCGTATCCACTAACCACTGTTCATCGGCATTACGGGGTTGCTCAATTACTTTCGCACCCGTCGATATTTTTGCTATCCATTTTGACATGGCCAGCGAGATAAACGACCCTGCAAAACCAAAAATCAGCGCAAACATAAATAAGTTATTTAAGTTCAGACTGGTGCCTTCCATGTAGCTACCGACACCTAAAATATTCATTGCTAACATGGCAACGGCAATCACCGCGATGTTTGTTAATATAAATAAACCAATACGCTTCATTGAGAACGCTCCTTAAATAATGGTTTTAAAAGTTAATGTTTGTACTGCAAATTCAGTACAAGTATTTTATATGTCTAATATAAGGTTTTTTTATAACCTTTCAAGTTTTTTTTCTACTACTTTTTTAAAAATAGCCACTCAACGTAATAAAGTAATGACTCCCCCCTCCTTTTAGAAGAAAAACGAGCATTCCTTTTAATACCCAAATCCTGACACCAAAATGTGAAAAAGAGTATCAACATTATGGATCACATTTTCTAATCACTTAACTTGGCGACCAATATTTGATTTACCTGAGATGGGTTCGCTTGCCCTCCAGAAGCCTGCATAACTTGCCCAACAAAATAACCAAGCATCTTAGTTTGTCCTGCTTTATACGCTTCTACCTGAGAAGGGTTGTCACCTAAAACCGCATCCACCAAAGCTTCAATCACTCCTGAGTCTGTAATCTGCTTTAACCCTTTCGCTTCAATAATGCTGTCTGCCGTGCCTTCACCCTTCCACATTGCTTCAAACACTTGCTTTGCAATTTTTCCAGAAATACTGTTATCCATAATACGCACAATCATACCCGCCAATAATTCTGCTGTCACTGGTGCTTGCTCAACAGGTAACCCATCACGATTTAATGCCGCAGCAAATCCTGATGTTACCCAGTTTGCACAAAGTTTGGCATCTTTACTACCCGTTAATGCAACCACCGTTTCAAAGAACTCAGCCAAAGCTCGTGACCCTGTCAAAACCACAGCGTCGTATTCACTTAATCCAAATTCTGAGACAAAACGCTGTCGTTTTGCCTCAGGTAATTCTGGCATCGAGTCCTTTACTGCTTTTATATCTTCTTCTGTAATCACAACGGGTAATAAATCTGGACAAGGAAAATAACGGTAATCATTAGCCTCTTCTTTAGTACGCATAGAACGCGTTGTATTGGTTTCAGCATCATATAAACGTGTTTCTTGAACCACCTTTCCACCACTTTCAAGCAACTCAATTTGACGCTCTACTTCAAATTCAATCGCTTTTTCAATAAAACGAAAAGAGTTAATGTTTTTTAACTCCGCACGCGTCCCCAGGGGCTCACCCTTACGGCGAACCGACACATTGGAGTCGACCCGAAAAGAGCCTTCTTGCATATTGCCATCACAAATACCCAAATACTGAACCAATTCATGCATTTTTTTAGCATACGCCACCGCCTCTTTTGCAGATGACATATCAGGATCCGAAACAATTTCTAATAAAGGTGTACCTGAACGGTTTAAATCAACGCCTGTTTGGCCTGGCACTAAACCATGTACCGATTTGCCTGCATCCTCTTCCAAGTGCGCTCGTGTTACACCAATCACCTTTTTAGTGCCATCTTCCAGTTCAATTTCAAGCTTGCCCTGCCCAACAATAGGAAGCTCAAACTGCGATGTTTGATACCCTTTAGGCAAATCAGGATAAAAATAGTTTTTACGGTCAAAAACGGAACGCTTTCCTATTTCAGCATCCAAAGCCAACCCCAACATAATGGATTTACCAATCACCGCTTGATTTAAAACGGGTAGCATTCCAGGCATTCCAATATCAATGGGGCACGCCTGAGAATTTGGTGCCGCTCCGTATTCGGTAGAAGCCCCTGAAAATATTTTTGACTTTGTGGTTAACTGAGCATGAATCTCCAGCCCAATGACAACTTCCCAACTCATTTTTTCTTTGCTCCTACTGATACTGTTTAGGCATCTGCTTATGCCAGTTTGTCACTTGCTGAAATTGATGCCCAATATTCAGTAATTTTGCCTCACTGAAATACGGGCCAACAATATGTAACCCAACAGGGCGCTCCTGTGCAAAGCCTGCTGGTACAGACAACGCTGGCAAACCAGCCAGATTGACAGGAATAGTATAAAGATCCGATAAATACATACTCACCTGATCATCCGCTTTTTCACCTATATTAAACGCAGAGGTCGGTGCAACAGGCCCCATTATCACATCACACTGCTTAAAGGCATGAACAAAATCATCTCGTACCATACGACGCAGTTTTTGTGCCTTCAAATAATACGCATCGTAATACCCTGCCGATAAAGCATAAGCACCAACCATAATACGGCGTTTCACCTCTTCACCAAAGCCCTCAGAACGTGAGCGTCTATACAAATCATTAAGATCTTCAGCCTGTTCACAACGGTAACCAAAGCGCACACCATCAAAACGGGACAAATTAGAAGAGGCCTCCGCAGGGGCCAGAACATAATAAGAAGGCACGGCCAAATCTTTATTAGGTAAATGCACCTCAACCACTTCTGCACCCAAATCTTTCATTTGAGCAATGGCTTTTTTAACCACGTCTTCCACAGAAGCATCCAGCCCTTCGCCAAAATATTCCGCAGGTACACCAATTTTTAACCCTTCCAAGGAACGCTCTAATTCAGCGGTATAATCAGTTTTTTCACGTTCCAAACTGGTGGAATCACGTTCATCAAACCCAGCCATAGCATTTAACATCCAGGCGGAATCCTCTGCACTTCGGGTCATAGGGCCAGCTTGATCAAAACTGGAAGCATAGGCAACAATCCCAAAACGGGACACCACTCCATAGGTCGGTTTAATGCCCGTAATACCACAAAAAGAAGCGGGTTGACGAATCGACCCCCCAGTATCGGTTCCCGTTGCCATTGGCGCCAATCCTGCGGCAATCACTGCCGCTGCGCCACCTGAAGAACCACCTGGAACGGCTTTATGGTCCCAAGGATTTTTAGTTGGTCCATAATAGCTGCTTTCAGAAGATGAGCCCATCGCAAACTCATCCATATTCGTTTTACCTAAAATAGGCATCCCTATTTTTTTAAGCTGAGTGACCACATGAGCATCATAAGGGGCTATAAAATTATCCAGCATTTTTGAACTGCAACTGGTTTTAATGCCGTCCGTACAAAAAATATCTTTATGCGCCACAGGAATTCCTGTCAACAATTCAGCCTTCCCTGTCGCAATACGCCGATCCGCTTCTTCTGCCATCTGGATAGCCAACTCTGGTGTGACCGTCACATAGGCATTTAACTCTGGGTCATATTGCGAAATACGATCCAGATAATATTGAGTTAACTGCACACTGGTTATGTCACCCGATTGCAATTTTTCACTCATTTGTTTTATGGTTAAATTGTGCATCTCTCTTCACTCACTCAATCACTTGCGGAACTAAATAATAGGCTTCTGCCACAGCTGGTGCAATGGCTTGCAACCTTTCATGTTGATCCACTTCCGTGACCGCATCTGGCCTTAAACGCTGTACAGCATCAAGAGGATGTGCCATTGGTGCAACCTCTTCGGTATCAACCGCCTCCATTTGCGCGAACAGCTCCAAAATATTAGATAATTTTTTAGCCACACTTTCTATCTGATTTTCTTGCACATCTATTTGTGTTAATCGAGAGATGTATTCGACTTCGGTTTTCCCTAAAGACACGGTTTTCTCCTAAGCATGAGTCCAAATAAGATGCTTTTAACTTTTAAACCTTAAATAACAACCCAGACCATTACCTGATGACCAACAAACAATCAAATAATGACTCAGTCATGATAAAACGAAAGGCCTAATAAAAACTCTCTCGGACATAACGACTATTTAGCCGCATAAAATAACATATTTAGCACCACAATACAGCGTTATTAACCCTCCCAAATTCTCACATAAAAACACAAATCCAGCGCAATCCCTTGGAAATCCCAGTTTTCTCAAACAACAACACTGTTTTTTACGTCTCTGTACAAGGGGCTTGAGACCCTAAAAATAAACGCTCTATGTCAGGCTTTAAAAAAAATCAACTTACTTTTTACAGCACTATCCAAATATAGTGCTTCTCCACCTGTCTTAATTAAGTTAAAATACGGCGTTTATTTAGCTCAGTTAAACCTCAAGGATACGACTCGATGTTTCGAAAAATCATGGGACTTTTCTCAAACGACCTTTCAATTGATTTAGGAACCGCCAATACATTAATTTATGTACGCGGAAAAGGCATGGTATTAAACGAACCCTCTGTCGTGTCTATCCGTACCAGTAAACGCGGAGGTAACAGCCGTTCCATTGTTGCCGTTGGTGAAAACGCCAAATTGATGCTGGGAAAAGAAAATCAGGATATTCAAACCATTCGCCCTTTAAAAGACGGCGTGATTGCAGATTTTGAAGTCACTGAAAAAATGTTGCAATCGTTTATTCGTAAAGTACACGAAGCCCGGTTTTTTCAACCCAGTCCACGTGTACTGGTTTGTGTTCCATGTGGTTCAACCCAAGTCGAGCGTCGCGCCATTCGAGAGTCAGCTGCTGGCGCCGGTGCACGAGAAGTCTTTCTAATTGAAGAGCCGATGGCTGCGGCAATTGGTGCAGGTATGCCAGTCAGTGAACCAACGGGTTCAATGGTGGTCGATATTGGGGGAGGAACCACCGAAGTCGCCACCCTGTCTTTAAACGGCATTGTTTGGGCCGACTCCGTAAAAATTGGAGGTGATCGTTTTGACGATGCCATTATTAAATATGTACGACGCAATTATGGCATGATTATTGGAGAAACCACCGCTGAAAAAATCAAAAAAACCATTGGAACCGCTTACCATGAAGTCACTCCCGATACAATGGAAGTACATGGAAGCAATATTGCCGAAGCGGTTCCCCGTCGCTTCACACTCAACAGCAACGAGGTATTAGAAGCTCTACACGAGCCTCTTTCAGCCATTGTAAGCGCCGTTAGAACCGCCCTTGAAAACACCCCCCCTGAGCTCGGAGCAGATATTGCTGAGCATGGAATTGTTCTCACGGGTGGTGGCGCACTGTTGCGCAATTTAAGCACTCTACTGGCCGAAGAAACAGGCGTTCCAGTTATTATTGCCGACGATCCACTGACTTGTGTCGCACGAGGTGGAGGACGCGCATTAGAGCTTATGGATGAAAAAGGCCTAGATGTATTCTCTTTTGATTAAATAATTAAGGGAATTTCCTATCAGCCAGCCAACCACTCCCCAACAAGAAGGCATGCAGTTCGTCATTGCCTTTACACTGGCTATTGCACTCATGGCAGCAGATTATTACGGACAACTCATGGGAAGTTTTCGTAGCCTCTTGCTGACAACCATTAATCCTATCGAACGTGTTGCAACCTTGCCCAAACACCTATACCAGTTAGCAACAACCGACTTTACTAATATTGATGCTCTTAAACTCGAAAATCAACAACTTAAAACAGAGTTACTGCTGGTCAAAGCCAAGCAACAACGCTTTTCCAATCTCCAGCTTGAAGTCTCACGCCTAGAAGCTCTGCTGGGTACTGCCGGACAAATTAATACACAATCTTTACAAATTGCAACCGTCACTTATTACAGCAATAATCCACTATCCCAATACCTAACGCTGGATAAAGGCCAGTTAAAAAAAGTCAGTGTGCAACAAACGGTTATTGATGCTAAAGGCATTATGGGGCAAATCATCCGTACCACGCCAACCAGCTCAAGAGTTTTACTGATTACAGACCCAGATCACCAAATTCCTGTACGCATCCAGCGCACAGGTCAACGTGGCATTTTAAGTGGCACAGGCCACGATACAACCCAACTGGAATTTATCCCCAAAAACAGCCTGGTTGAAGTCGGAGACCTCATTGAAAGCTCAGGATTAGGTGGTGTTTTTCCAGCAGGGTATCCCGTTGCAATTATTACGAATGTTGAAAATAAGGAAGGAAGCCCTTATTTTGATATTACAGCCACCCCTGTTGCAGACTTATACCAATCACATAAAGTTCTTATACTCTCTCAAGCAACGCCGTATTTAAATTTTGATGAAAAACTCCCTGAAACGCCAAAAGAAAAACCTTTAGAATTAATCCCTTCAACCCTAGGTCAGACTCATGTCCCATAAATTGTTTAACCTTAAAACATCACAGGCTCGCTGGGTTATTCTGGTCTCCTATATTGTTGCCTTAGCATTAGACACCATTGCACTTTTTGGACATTCAACCCCCGTTATTCCCCCCTTAACCCTCTTTTTTTTATTGTACTGGTGTGCCAACTTTTTAGACCGAACCCACTTATTTTCTGCATTCATACTTGGCTTACTTGCTGACACTCTTTACCAAACCCCACTGGGGGCACACGCATTACTGTTTAGCATTATTACCTTCTTGATGATTCGCCACCGCTTACGCTTTAAAGGCTATCCCGTCTGGCAACAAGCTTTTTTTATCTGTCTATACATGCTACTCTATCAAGGACTCAATTTTCTCTTTTTTAACCCCATTTTAAACAGTGATGATTTTGTACAATACTGGACAATGCCTGCACTCAGCCTTTTTCTTTGGCCCCTGCTTGCCTACAGTCTAAGAAAGTTTTCCCACACTGCCGTAAACGGTTAACGCCACTATGCCCATAATAATGTCACACTCATGTCTGAACATTTAGATTTTAATAGCAACAGTGAAAACATAAATCAAAAAAAACAGTTTCGTTCTCGGCTGTTGATTGCCTACCTGTTCACCCTCATTTTGTTTATTATTCTGATTGTACGCATGACACATTTGCAATGGCTAGAGTACGAACGCTATCAAGGACTGGCCGAAGGCAATCGAATTTCAATTGAAACACTCCCACCAACACGTGGAAAAATATTTGATCGAAATCACCTTTTACTTGCGGATAACCAGCCGGTCTATACCCTAAAACTGATCCGCGAAAAAATGGATAATATTGAAGCGGCAACCTTGGCCATTCAAGTTATTTTAGATAATATTGACCCAAAACGGGTGCATGATTTTTTTCAAACATTTAAACAAAAAAATCGCTCCAAAAGTTATGAGTTACCCTTTACATTAAGCGAAGAGCAGGCGGCACAATTTGCAGTCATTAGCCATAAACACCCTGGAGTAACCCTTTCTGCCCGCCTTAAACGAACCTACCCTTATGGTGCAACTGCTGTCCATGCGCTGGGCTATGTTGGACGTATTAACCAAAAAGAGCTCAAAAAGCTCGATAAGAAAGCCTATCGAGGTACCGATATTATTGGAAAATCTGGTGTTGAAAAATATTATGAGGATACACTGCATGGTTTTCCAGGCATTCAACAAATTGAAACCAATGTACGTGGACGAGTACTGCGAAAACTGGAAACCTTACCTGCAATACCAGGCAAAGACATTCACCTCACACTCGACATTAAATTACAACAATTTGCCGAATCCTTATTAAAAGACATGCGAGGCTCCATTGTCGCCCTTAACCCCCAAAATGGTGAAATACTTGCTTTTGTCAGCATGCCTACTTTTGATCCCAACCTGTTTGTGGATGGCATCAACCAAACCTCATACAATGCGTTGCTTCATAACCCTAATCGCCCCTTTATTAACCGTGCTATTAATGGTCGATACCCTCCTGGTTCCACCATTAAACCATTCGTGGCATTAGGTGCAATTGAAAATAATATTATTTCTCCCAATAAAAAAATATACGATCCAGGGTTCTTACTCTACAAAGACCATCGCTATCGTGACTGGAAGCGTACTGGACATGGCCTTGTCGACATGAATAAAGCGATTGTTGAATCTTGTGACACCTATTTTTATGAACTCAGCCTGGACATGGGAATTGACACCATTCACGATGCCCTTGCCCCCTTCGGATTTGGCTCCCGTACCGGCATTGATATTCAAGGAGAATCCAGAGGCATACTGCCTTCCCAAGAGTGGAAAAGAGAAACCAAAGGTAAGTCTTGGTTTCGTGGTGAAACCATTATTTCTTCCATTGGGCAAGGGTACAACCTCGCGACACCTCTGCAATTGGCTAAAGCCACTGCTATTTTGGCCAACCGAGGCCGAGTAATTCAACCCCATCTCGTACGCTCTCACAAAACAGAAGCATTAAAACAAATTGAAATTAAAAAAATCTCCAACTGGGAAGAGGTCATTAACAGCATGAAAAACGTCATGCACAGTAAAAAAGGCACCGCGTATACACACGCACGTCACCTGCCCTTTAAAATGGCTGGAAAAACAGGAACCGCACAAGTATTTAGCCTCAATGCTGGAGACTATGACGCAGATGCCATCCATGAAAAACTGCGTGATCACTCTCTTTTTGTTGGTTTTGCCCCCGTTAATGACCCTAAAATTGCCGTTGCCGTGATTGCTGAAAATGCTGGAAGTGGCAGTAAAACGGCCGCACCCATTGGGGTAAAACTCATTGAAGAATATATGAAAACACTGTATCCAAAAACCAAGCAAAGCGTAAGCCCTCATGAAAATTGAACTCCCACAGACTCAAAAAATTTACCGTAAAAACAAAGGTATTTTAGATGTGTTACACATTGATGGCTGGCTATTACTGGGAATTTTATTACTTCTGGCAACCAGTGTGGCTGTCATTTACAGTGCATCAGGCGGGGATCAAGCTGTCATGATGCGACAAGTGTCTCGAATTGGTGCGGCACTGGTTATTTTGATTATTTTTGCCCAAATACCACCTAACATCCTCTATATTTTTACCCCTTGGCTTTTTTTATTGGGTATCCTCACGCTCATCAGCGTCTTACTCTTTGGTGAAGTGGGAAAAGGGGCGCAACGCTGGCTTGATTTAGGCTTTGTACGTTTTCAACCGTCAGAACTCATGAAACTGGTCTTACCCGTTACCATCGCCTGGCTATTTGCACACAGCAAATTCCCTCCCAGCTTTAGACGATTACTTTTGGGCGCTGTATTGGTTGCTTTTACAGGCAGTTTAATTGTCGTACAACCCGATTTAGGTACCTCTCTATTAATTGGTCTCAGCGGCCTTTCTGTTCTGTTTTTTGCAGGATTGCCGTGGAAAGTTATTCTTGGCTCTTTTCTTGCCATTGTATTCAGTGCTCCCATTGCATGGCACTTTATGCACGATTACCAAAAACAACGTGTTTTAACCTTTTTAAACCCTGAGTCCGACCCACTTGGCAGTGGCTACCATATTATTCAATCTAAAATTGCCATCGGCTCTGGTGGTTTAGATGGAAAAGGCTATATGGGTAGCACTCAAGCCCACCTTGAATTTTTGCCCGAAAGCACTACAGATTTCATCTTTTCCGTTCTTGCAGAAGAATTTGGACTCATTGGGGTCATTGCACTATTGGTACTCTACAGTCTTGTTATTGCCCGTGGTTTATACATTGCCTCTCAAGCACAAGATAACTTTACCCGCCTGATTGCAGCCAGCTTCATGATGACCCTGTTTGTTTATATTTTTGTTAATATTGGCATGGTAAGTGGTCTGTTGCCTGTTGTAGGCTTGCCCTTACCCCTCATCAGCTATGGTGGCAGTTCCCTCATTACACTCATGATTAGCTTTGGAATTTTAATGTCTATCCACACACATAAAAAATTACTGACAGAATAAGAATATCCCCCCTTTCAATAATTTGGGTTCCATAACGCCTCATTTCAATTTAAACCAAAAAATGTTACATTACCCTCCTTACTTTTTTGGTTTCAAACATAGAGAATCTGTATTTATCATGTCAAGTTTAAAACATACCTTTTCACTGCTTATCATCCTCCTGCTTGGCCTTTTTCAAACCACACAGGCAGCACAACCAACACCAAATGTTGCCAGCATTGATAAACCCTATGTCATTCCATCTCCGCCTTCAGTTGCAGCCAAATCCTACTTGCTTATTGACTTTAATAGCGGACATGTTTTAGCCGAGAAAAACCCCAATGCACGTGTTGAGCCTGCCAGCTTAACCAAAATTATGACTGGCTATGTTGTCATTAATGAGTTAAAAAATGGCAATATCAATATGGACGATATGGTCACCATCAGCCATAAAGCATGGAAAATGCCTGGCTCTAAAATGTTTATTGAAGTGGGCAAAAAGGTCTCCGTTCGTGACTTAATCAAAGGCATGGTTATCCAATCTGGTAATGATGCCAGCGTCGCCCTGGCTGAAATGGTTGCGGGAAGTGAAGAAGTCTTTGCACAATTAATGAACAAATACGCACAAAGCATTGGCATGACCAATACACACTATGTTAATGCAACGGGCTTGCCTCATAAAGATCATTACACCAGTGCTCACGACCTTGCCTTACTCACAAAAACACTCATTACAGAGTTTCCGGAAGAGTACAAATGGTACTCCGAAAAAAAGTTTACCTTTAATGGCATTACTCAATACAATCGCAATAAGTTACTATGGCAAGATCCAACGGTAGATGGCCTTAAAACAGGGCATACTGAAAGTGCTGGTTATTGCTTGGTTGCTTCCGCCTTGCGAGATAAAACACGTTTAATCAGCATCGTATTAGGTGCAACAAGTGCCGATAAGCGTATTCAGGAAACTCAAAAACTCCTAAATTATGGCTTTCGTTTTTTCGAAACACACAAGCTTTACAGCGCAGGCCAACGCTTAAACGACGCTGTGGTATGGGAAGGCACTCGTGACTTAATTGGAGTTGGAACAACACAAGACCTATACATTACCATTCCGCGTGGACAATACAAAAATCTAACCATCGAAAGCAGCATTCAACCCGATTTAAAGGCCCCCATTAAAAAAGGGCAAACGCTTGGCTCCATTCACATAACGTTAAACAATAAAACTATTGCAGAGCAACCACTGGTTGCCTTGTCAGATGTGAAAGAGGGCTCCTTTTTTAAAAAATTAATTGATCAACTGAAACTGTTTTTCAACTCCCTTTTCAGCTTTTTAGATTAAATAATGGCCATCCATGAATCAAATAGACAACAACAAAAAAAATGAACAAATCGTTTACTTAAATGGTCAATTTATTCCGATGACCCAATCCAAAATTGCGACACAGGACAGAGGGTTTTTATTTGGGGATGGCGTTTATGAAGTCATTCCTGTTTATAACCGTCATTTATTTAGCTTTAAAGAGCACTTGCAACGCTTAAAAAATAGTTTGCATGCGGTCAGCATCCCAAATCCTCTAACAGAGAAAGAGTGGTTAAACCTGCTCAATCAATTGATAAAAAAACACCCGTGGCAAGAACAGTACATCTACCTGCAAGTGACACGTGGCATACAGATGCAACGTGACCACCTACCAGCAGATGGGCTAACACCCACCATCTACGCTTACACCAATCCATTAAAACCCATTTCTCAAGAAACCCTTGAAAAGGGCATCCGAGTCATTACATTAGAAGACATCCGCTGGTTAAGATGTGATATTAAAGCCATCACCCTACTTCCCAATGTCATGATGAAACTGGCGGCAAAATCACAAAATGCAGACGATGCCATTTTAATTTCCAAAAAAGGGTTCGTAACAGAGGGAACCGCCAGCAATGCCTTTATCGTAAAAAAGGGAACCATTTTTACCCCCCCTAACAGCACAAAACTGTTGCCGGGAATCACACGATTATTGATTGAACGTATTGCGAAAAACCATAATATCCCCCTTGTTGAACAAAATATTACCGAACAAGCTCTTACAGATGCCGATGAAATTTGGCTTTCCAGCTCAACCAAAGAAGCCTTACCCGTCACCTCCTTAAATGGCAAGCCAGTAGGAACAGGCAAGCCAGGAATGGTATGGCATAAAATTAAAACTTATTATCAAGCACAAAAACAAGCCTTTATTGAAGAGTACACGGATTAACACAATGACCAAAGATTTACACACCCCAGACACTGAAAGTTTAATTGAATTTCCCTGTGATTTTAAGCTCAAAGCCATGGGAAAAAATTGCGATACCTTTATTGATACCGTTTACGAGATAACCACAAAACACGCACCCGAAACCCCTCGTGAGAATATCTCCATTAACAACTCCAGCGGTAAAAAATTTATCTCCGTTAATATTGTTATTTATGCCACCTCAATTGAACAAATCCACGGTATTTATGGCGACTTAAAAAAGCATCCCGAAGTCTTAATGACCCTGT
>WFPP01000082.1 GCA_015487495.1 Thiomicrorhabdus sp. | reverse complement strand
TCTCTAAATGACTCTGTATTTCTCGAATAACCTAATAGCCAGAGAATTCTAAAAGTGACTGCCCATACTTTTGGGGATAGCTTTATTGTTTTCCAGTTAGCGACTGGCAAACCAGCTTCATTGAAAATTGGATCTGATAAATGAATATTCCCATTAAATGCTTTTGCGGACTCTATTGATCTCGGCAAAACACTACAAACAATTACATTACATTCATTAGCACAATTCTGAGCATCTTCTGTTGGCTTTGATGTTGGACATAATCCGGCCGCATTGTATTCATTAACCCAGTCAGAGAACGCCAATGAACTTACTTTGCTCAATGAAGGGATAACTGGTTTTCCATGTCTAAGTATGATGATCTTCATTATTTTCTTTTAAACATAACGATTAAGCTCAGCGGCGATTTACAACGGATGAAGCTTGGTGTAGCCAAACAAAATGCGTTGTAAATTTTGGCTGTCGCGCTTGGTTAGAACTACGATGATGACTGGCGAATGACTGAACTCACCGCCCTCGCCTTTAAAAGAGGTTACCGCATTTCGTAAATTTAATCTTGTTTTGTTGAATTATAAAGGGGGGGGGGAAATATTTTGAATTGCAAAATTCTTCCCCCCCCTTCTGAATGACATTCACCTGATTGTATTAAATTAAAGTCGACACTGACCCCACTTATTTCTAAGTGGGACACCAGTGGCTTTGACCCCTTTTTCCTACCCTTATTCTAATCGTCATCTTTCGATTCAGGTAAATGCAAAATAGGCTTACCGTCTATATTCATAAATTTCATCTCTTTCATAGCACCTTCAATAGCCTTAATATTCTTAATATCTTCGCTTTCCTTTTCTTCAGACTCCTCATCAGTTTCGATTGGCTCAACTCTTACCTCAATATTAAATCCTCTATCAATTCTATTTGCCAATTTTCTAAGGGCTATACTCAGAGCATTAGACAATTCATTTTTTCTCCCTTCGTCAGCAATTGGAGTACTGGCAATAAGCTCTGTTTTAATTTTTTCAATTGCTTTCTCCATTATTTCCTCAGCGTGCTCCTCTACTCCCTGTAGTCTTTTTTTCTGAACTTTCATTTCTGCCAACTTGGCGTGCAGGACGCGCACTTCGAGTATTTCTTTATAAGCAGATATAATTGGTTTTATTACTACAGCAATTGTTGAAAGAGCAGCTAAACTCGCGCCTAGAGTTACTAGTGGATCTGTTGTCGATAATTGCCTTAGTTCAAAGTGTTCAGCTGTTCCAGTTCCAACTTCAGAAAGAACCATTAAAATACTGTTTAACTCTTTAAATTCTTTTGCCAACTTATCAAAGCGATTATCAATATATTCTCTTGGCAGTAATATTCCGACTTCTCCTTCACCAGGATTCAACTCTTCCTTTCCTATTCCAATATAGGTGAAAGAGTTTATTAGGCTTGTAAGGTTCGTGAGTATTTCAGTTTCTTTTGTATGCAATTTCAGTATTTCTTGCTGAGCAACTTGGGGGGTTATCCGATTTTCATTAAAAATTGCATTAATTTTGTTTGATAGGTTTGCCCCTAAGTATTCACTTAACCCAATTTCTTCTATTGCTTGCGACCATGCTGGAGAAAAACTATTAATTCTGGATTTTGAGAGGTTTTCTATTAAATTATTTCTAACATTAGAAAGGTTTTGCTGGTGTGATGGCTGTTGAGGCTGGTTTACCATATTTTGCAAATAAGTAGTCAGTTCTTGTAACAACTGAACAACTTGCAACTGTTCAATATCTGCTTTAATTTCAAATGCAATTGCATGAAGTCTTTCCGTATTCATCATTTACCTTTTTTTGTTGTGCTAACTATAATTAAACATCCTAACACATATCACATCACACGTATGAACGATGCATAAAACAGCCTGTTTATCATTTTACTTAGCCACAAAAAATGTTTAATCATTTGTTTTTATTAACTTTATTTATTTAACATATTATTTAGGTTTCATAAACAACACCCCCTAACCCTAGGAGCCTGTCCGAGAACTAAAAACCGACTGCAAATCCCATAAACATCATAAGCCGAGCTTATCAAAGTCGTTAAATAGCCGTGCTATTCGCCTTTTTTGATAAGCTCGGCTTATAACGTTTCTGTAATTTTCGTTACGGTTCTAGTTCTCGGACAGGCTCCTAGGTTTTTGGGCTTAGGGTGGTGCTGAGGGGGGGGGAGAAAATAACGGTATCTCTTTTAATCGTTATTTCCCCCTCTTTTTTTCTAAAAAAACATGGATTCAAGCTTATTTTACAGTTGAAACAAACGATTAAAGTTTTCGGTTGTGGCTTCTGCTACGGTTTCAAATGGTAGGTTTTTGAGTTTGGCGATCTCTTCGACCACGTAGCGGGTGTAGCCGGGTTGGTTGGTTTTGCCTCTAAAGGGCATGGGGGCTAGGTAGGGTGCGTCGGTTTCGACTAATATTTTGTCCAGTGGTAATTCGGTGGCGACGGCTTTGAGTTCTTTGGCATTTTTAAAAGTGACGATGCCTGAGAAGGAGATGTAAAAGCCCATGTTAATGGCTTGTTGTGCGGTGGCTAAATCTTCGACAAAGCAGTGCATAATGCCACCCACTTGATTTGCTTCTTCTTTGGCTAAGATGGCTAGGCAGTCGGAGGTGGAGTTTCGGGTGTGAATAATGAGGGGTTTATTGAGTTGTTTGGCGATGCGAATGTGCTGGGTAAAGCGGTCGTGTTGCCACTGCATTCCGCCCTCTTCCGCACACTCTTTTTCAAAATGAAAGTAGTCCAGCCCTACTTCGCCAATGGCGATGACTTTGGGGTGTGAGGCGGCTTTGATTAATTCATCGTCGGTGACGACTATCTCTTTGTCTTCACAAGGATGCACCCCAATAGAGGCATAAACACAGTCGTATCGGTCGGCTAAATCTAGCACTTCTTGCCATTGTTGGGGGTTGATGGCCACACACAAAATACGTGTTACCCCTAATTCGGCGGCTTTGGCGATCACCTCATCCAAGCTTCCTACTTTGTCTTCTGGCAATATATTTAAATGGCAATGTGAATCGACAATCACGCGAGTGCTCCTTTTTGTAAGGTGGATTGAAAAGTAGAGTGAAACGGCGCGGAATTTTGTTGTACTTCTAACCATTCAAGACAGAGTGTTTCTAATACTAACTCTTTATTGGCGTTACTTAACCAGTGCTGTTTGGCTTGCAGGGTGGCTTGCTGAAAGGCCAGCCAATTTTGCAGTGGCTGTCGTTGTTCTGGCACTTGTGACGTGTAGACTATGGAGCGCACAGC
>WFPP01000081.1 GCA_015487495.1 Thiomicrorhabdus sp. | reverse complement strand
GTCGGTCGACCATTGGACGTGGAAACTTATAGCGATCAGCTCGGCCTTTTAAGGCGAGGTTGGATACATTTGGACCTCCAGGGTAGCCTAGGTCAAGCAGTTTGGCGGTTTTGTCAAAGGCTTCGCCTGCGGCATCGTCCAGCGTATCGCCTAATACTTTGTATTGTCCAATACCATCAACGCGTACAATCATGCTGTGCCCGCCTGAAACAAGAAGGCAGATAAAAGGAAAGTCTGGCTGTTCGTCTTCAAGCATGGGGGCGAGTAAGTGGCCCTCCATGTGGTGTACACCTATGGCGGGAATGTTTAGAGCATAGGCGAGACTGCGGGCTACGGAGCTACCTGCAAGCAGTGCTCCCATTAAACCGGGCCCTTTAGTGTAGGCAATACCGTTTAAGTCTTGAGGTGAGTGTTTGGCCTCACTTAGGGTTTGCTGGATTAGGGGGGTGAGTTTTTGAATGTGATCTCGAGAAGCCAACTCAGGTACAACCCCGCCATATTGGGCATGAAGCTTTACTTGGGTATAGAGTGTGTCAGCAATGAGTCCTTTATGGGTGTCGTACAGCGCAATGCCCGTTTCATCGCAAGAGCTTTCAATCCCGAGTACCAGCATGTTGTTTCCTTGAGTGTCTGAGTGAGTGCCTGAATTTGGATGTGGGAGAAGTTTAACAAAAATTATCTGGTTTTTTGAATAAAAAATTTGCAAAATTCAGGTGAGAAAATTATAATCCGTCGTTTCCGCTGCTCTCCATTTCTTGCGTGGTGAGTAAGAACCGAATAGATAAAAGAATGAATAGGTAACAATATGCCAAGCGTAAAAATTAGAGATACAGAACCATTTGATGTTGCATTACGTCGTTTTAAACGGGCTTGTGAAAAAGCAGGTGTGTTAACTGAAACACGTAAGCGTGAATATTATGAAAAGCCTACTTGGGCTAAAAAGCGTATGAAAGCAGCGGCAGTTAAGCGTTTAGCAAAGCGTTTGTCGCGTGAAAACCGTCGCACGACTCGTATGTATTAAGTTTGCACTGGTTGTTTAAGTGTCTGATACAAATAATACAACGTTAAAAGAACAGCTTACTGCTGAAATGAAAGCCTGTATGAAAGCTAAGGATAAACAGCGCCTGGTGGTTGTGCGCTCTTTATTAGCGGCCATTAAGCAGGTTGAGATTGACCGTCAGGCGTCGCTAGATGATGCAGGTGTACTGAGCATTATTGATAAAGCGATGAAGCAACGCCGTGATTCTCATCAGCAATTTTTGGATGCAGACCGTCCAGATTTAGCTGAGCAAGAAGCCTACGAAATGTCCGTTATACAGGATTTTATGCCAGACGCATTGACCGAGGATGAAATAAACTCACTGATTGAGGAGGCGATGGCCGATTCAGGTGCTTCGACGATGCAGGATATGGGTAAGGTTATGGGGTTGTTAAAACCCAAAATGCAGGGCCGTGCCGATATGGGTGTGGTCAGTCAGTTGATTAAAGCTAAGTTAGGGTGATTGATAACGTTTAGCTTGTTGTGTTGAAAGATCATGTTATTTTAATGTGCTTTAGGTAAGAATACTTGTTCAAAATAGACCCGCTAATGATGCCATTAGCGGGTTTTTGCGTTTTATGCGCTGTGTATTGTTCTGTGGGTAAGCTGTGAGTATGTCAAATCAATCAGGTTCCATTCCTCGTTCTTTTATTGAGAGTTTGTTATCTCGAGTGGATGTTGTTCAAGTCATTAATCAACGGGTTCCCCTTAAAAAAGCGGGAGGATCCTATAAGGCTTGCTGTCCTTTTCATGATGAAAAAACCCCTTCGTTTAATGTCAGCCAGTCCAAGCAGTTTTATCACTGTTTTGGTTGTGGAGCCAGTGGTGACGCATTAAAGTTCTTGATGGAGTATGAAGGGCTTTCGTTTGTAGAGTCGGTTGAGTCGTTGGCTTCGCAGATGGGAATGGACGTGCCACGAGAGCATCTGTCTCCAGAAGCACAAAAAACGCGAGCACGGCAACAAAAACAACAGCGAGACCTGTTTGATGTGATGTATTTGGTCGCGAAATTTTATCGACATCAATTAAGAGAACATAAGGAATCGACGGAAGCCAAAGCTTATTTAAAAGCACGAGGCTTGAGTGCGGAAATTGCAAAAAAATTTGTGATTGGGTTTGCTCCGCCAGGTTGGGAGTCGTTGGTGCCAGGTTTAAAGGCTGATCAGGTGCTTAAGCGGCAACTGGTTGAGGTTGGGCTTTTGGTGAAAAAAGAGGGTGGTCGGCAGTATGATCGTTTTCGGCACCGTATTATGTTTCCGATTCGGGATGGGCGTGGGCGAGTGGTAGCTTTTGGTGGGCGCGTATTAGGAGATGAGCAACCTAAATATCTTAATTCGCCAGAAACCCCGATCTTTCATAAAAGCAATACTTTGTATGGGCTGTATGAGATGCGCCAATCTCGGGAAAAATTTCATCATGTAATTGTCGTTGAAGGTTATATGGATGTGGTGGCTTTGGCGCAATATGGGGTTTTCAATGCTGTCGCAACATTGGGAACGGCAACAACGGTTGAGCATTTGGGTTTGTTGTTTAGAGAAGTTAACGAGATTGTTTTTTGTTTTGATGGGGATAGTGCAGGCTTAAAGGCAGCATGGAAGGCGCTTCAGCTAGTGTTGCCAATGATGGAAGGCAGGCGCTCGGTTAAGTTTCTGTTTTTACCTGATGGGGAAGACCCTGATTCGATGGTGCGTCAAGAAGGGTTTGACGGGTTTTCTGGACGGGTTCAGGAGGCGTTACCTCTTTCTGCTTTTTTGTTACAAGGATTGCAGCGCAAACTTTCTTTTCCATTGCGTTCTATTGAAGGGCGGCAGCAATTGGTGGCCTTGATTCAGCCCTATGTACAGGCTACACATGGGTTGTATCAATTTTTATTGGTAGAAGGGCTTTCTGATATGGTGGATTTGCCAGCCTGGCGACTTGAAAAGCAGTTGGGTGTGCGTTCAGGGTTTGCTCAATTTAAAAAAGAGCCTATACGCAAGGTTTCGGGTTCTGGTTCAGCAAGTGTGGTGCCCCTGCCGCTTAAATTGGTGCGTATTTTATTGAAACGACCGCAGTGGGCTGCGTTTTTTGAAGTTCGGTTTGTTGATGATTTAGTTGCGAATAACCAGTCTCACTATGTTTGTTTGGCAGGTGTCATTGAGGTATTAAAACAGGGTGAGTTTAACGCGGAAGATGCGAAAAGCTGGTTAAAAGAATCGGGATTTGAGTCGGAGCTGGCGCTGATTGAACAGTCGACTCTTCCTGACGAAGAGGAGTTTTTTTTGTCTGAATTTGAAGCTTCCGTGCTTGCGCTTGCACGGATTTTGGATGAGGACAGTTTGGGCAAGCAGGGCTGGAGTTCAGATGAAATGCTTAAGTTGCAGGCGTTTATGAAAAATATTTCAAACTAGGGGGTTATTCAGAGCTTTCCTGGGAGTCTATCGGGTTTAGGTAGTCGTCACGAGAGAAAGCCATTTTGGCACGATTATTGAACGCTAAATATTTATTTTTAAACAAAAAATTAAAATTCAGTGTTGAAATTTGGTATAATGTTGAGTTGCTTTTTTATTGTTGTTTTGAGGGAGCCCTGGTTATACTTCTGAATTTTAGTTGGCAGGAGCTTGGGTATTAACTTCAATCGTTTAAAAAAAACCGTTTTAGAATTTATTTTGGGGCAGATGCACAATCATGACAAAAATCGAAAGAAAACAACAGTTAATTGATTTAATTGAACGCGCAAAAGAGTTGGGTTTTTTAACGTTTGCTGACGTAAATGATGTTTTGCCTGATAACATTGAAGAAGATCAGTTGGGGCAAGTGTTAACCATATTGAAAGACTTTGGTATTCGGTTATTTGATGTTGTGCCAGATGAAGATGAATTGCTTGCACAAGAGGGCAACATGTTTGATGAAGTGGCTGCCGAAGCCGCTTTGACTGCATTGGCTGAAGTGGATGGTGAGTTTGGTCGTACCACGGATCCGGTTCGTATGTATATGCGTGAAATGGGGTCGGTTGAGTTGTTGACTCGTCATGGTGAAGTGGGAATTGCCAAGCGCATTGAATGGGGTAACCGTGAGATGCTGGATGCGTTGGCAAAATACCCAGCGTACGCAGATGCAATCTTGAATACGTTTGCAAAAATAGAAAATGGTGAAGGAAAGATCGCCGATGTGGTTCAGGGCTTTTACCGCGCAAAAGATTTGGTTGATATTCCAATTGAAGAGCTTTCCCCTGACAGTGATGCTAATAATGAACCAAAAGAAGATGGCATTAATCCAGAAGAGTTGGCGGCATTTCTTGAGGAGTTAAAAGTCTTTCATGATGCAGCACAGCAAGCCACAAAAGAACATGGGGCTGAAAGCCGTGATGCCATGAAAGCGCGTGAAGCAGTTGTAAAGCACTTGCAAGGAATTAAGGTTACGCCTATTTTTTCAACACGTGCGATTCGTCATATCAAGCTTAAAATTAAGCAAATTCGGGAACAGGAACGCACCATTGTTGATTTGGTTATGCGTAAAATAAAAGTCCCACGTCCGATTTTTCTTGAGGTTTTTGTTGGTTCTGAAACGGAATATCAAATGGTCGATGTATTGATTGAAAAGTGTCCAGATAAGGCAGAAGCTTTAGAGCTTGCGCGAGAAGATATTAAGCGGGCGCAAAAGCGTTTGGCCATGATTGCTAAAATAGAAAAAATGCCGATTTCACTTTACAAGTCCACTTATAAAGTATTAAGCAAAGCGGAAAGCAAGGCGCGAGTTGCCAAACGGGAAATGATCGAAGCCAATTTACGGCTTGTTATTTCCATTGCCAAAAAGTACACCAATAGAGGACTGCAGTTTTTAGATCTGATTCAAGAAGGCAATATTGGGTTGATGAAAGCAGTGGATAAGTTTGAATACCGTCGTGGTTATAAATTTTCAACCTATGCTACCTGGTGGATTCGCCAGGCAATTACACGCTCCATTGCCGATCAGGCACGTACCATTCGTATCCCTGTGCATATGATTGAAACCATCAATAAGTTGAACCGTATTCAGCGTCAATTATTACAAAAAATGGGGCGTGAACCCACATCGGAAGAATTGGCTGAAGAGATGGAAATGCCAGAAGATAAAATCCGTAAAGTGATGAAAATTGCAAAAGAGCCGATTTCAATGGAAACCCCTATTGGGGATGATGAAGACTCGTCATTGGGTGATTTTATTGAAGACTCTAATATTTTGTCTCCTCAAGATGCCGCGGACTCCGAAGGCATGAGTGAGACGGTTAGAGAGATGTTAAGTACGTTGACACCACGTGAAGCCAAAGTGTTGCGTATGCGTTTTGGTTTGAGCATGAATACTGATCATACATTAGAAGAGGTGGGCAAGCAGTTTGATGTCACACGAGAGCGTATTCGTCAAATTGAGGCGAAGGCATTGCGTAAATTGCGTCACCCAAGTCGTGCCGAGCGTTTAAAAAGTTTTCTTGACTAGAGCATGAACGTGCCATTGTTTTAGTCTGTTTTTCAAAATTCATTTTAAAGCTGACTTTATTTAATTTGTGATGTGTTCAATAAAGCACAGAGTGGCGTTTTCTACTGCTCAGTTAGGTAGGGTTTACTACTGTTTTAGTGTGTCTATTGCTTGCAGTGCAATAATGGCAGTTACAAAAGTTTGATTTTTTACTAGGGGATAGGTATGAAAAGGGTTGTATGGGTTGTAAGTGCTTTGTTGGCATCCAGTGTTTCTGTTTCAGTAGCGGCAGCGGAAGTGCCTTCTGAGCTGAATGAGCGTTTTTTGGAGGCTGTTAAAGTGCGTGACAGTGGTGATGTTTTTGCTTCGATTGAACTTTTGGAGCAATTGATTGCTTCTCAGCCTCAATACAAAAGAGCAGAGCTGGAGTTAGCTGTTGCTTATTATCGAGCGAAACTTTATGCCGAGGCACAAGAGTATGCAAAAGAAGTTTTATCCGACCCTGGTACGCCTGACGCGGTTAAGGAAACCATTGAGCTTTTTTTAGATCAGGTGGCCACTGAACAAGAAGCCTTTGATCAAAACAGACACCGTTGGACGGGATCTGTTAAGCTTGGGATGGGGCGAGACAGTAATGCAAATGCCAGTCCAGAATCTTCCATTATTAATATTAATGGCCAAGAGTTTTCTTTAGCGTCGGGGTCGACGGCTCAAGAAGGTAATTATGGCAGCATTAATTTATTGGGTCAGCATGCTTATGTAATGCCTGGTACGATTGATTTGGGAATTCGTCCAGTACAAACCGAATGGGCTTCTGCTTTGAATGTTTATCGTAAAGCGTATGAAAATGATCAAAGTGATTATAATCTGGATGTCATTAGCTTGTCGACAGGGATGGACTTTATTTCGAGTACAGACTGGCGAGCTTCGTTAGCCGTTAGAGCAGATGCGATTCGATTGGGAAATCAAAATTTAGGTTGGTTTAAGGGGGTAAATGGTGCTTATACTCTTGTTAAAGGTGTAAGTGAGTTTACCTTTACAGCGGATATAACTCAGCAGGACTATGATGATTCTGCCAATAAAGACCGGGAGGGAGTTCGTTCTGCTCTTGGGGCAGAAATGTTGTACCAGTTTAATCGTGTTGTTGCTGGGAAAGCTGGGGTGGATGTTGCGTTTACAAATGCAAGGGAAGATTATAAAACGTATGTTTCTAAATCCATTCGTTCAGGCTTATTTTACTCGGTATTAGACAATATGCTTGTTTATGGGGAATTAGCGTATAAAGCATTGGATTATGAAGGCGTTGAACCTATTTATAACCACTCTAGAAATGAAACGCAGTTTCAGGTGGTCATTGGTGCAAACTACAGTATGAACTCTGGTCCTTTGGCAGACTGGCAGTTAGGCGCACGTATTAATGGTATTAATAGTACCTCAGATGTGTCAATTTATGACTATTCGCGTACTGATGCTTCAATTGATTTAAGTCGACGTTTTTAAATGATGTATTACTACATACCTTAAATGTTATTGAATTGTGTGTAGTATTTTGTGATTATTTTAGGAGGAAATATGAAAAATATAATTAAACAAAGCGTGTTGGCATTGGCCTTGTGTTCGCCGTGGGTAAATGCAGCAGTTGATGGAACAAAAGATCATTGCAATGCAACAGAAGGATTGGATGGCTGGGCCATTTGGTGTGGTGTTGATACGTATTTAGCACAGCAAGAGCCGACTGCGGCAGGGCCACTTGATGGAGAAGGGCTTGCATTAGGACTTCCTGCGGTTCGTACTGCTGCATTTGGGGGGGCTGTTGATAGTTTAACGCCTTTAGGTCGAATGGCAGAATTTGTTGAGCAGGGGCGTATTGCGGAGTATTCAGGGTCTGGTATTTATTCTGGCCTTGGACGTGTGGATAATATTATTAAAGTTCGATTTGGGGAAGCAACATGGTTTGGTGCGTGGTTCGGCCCTTTGAATATCGGTGCATCAGGTACTATTTCAGGGAATCAATTTAGTTCAACGGCTATCAATGCTTTTGCTCCCCCTAGTAGTCCACCATCGTCTCTTGGCTCATCGGAAGAGGCGTTTAACAGCGTCGTAACAGGTACAATTAATGGGAATTTTAATAATAATAATGCAAGCGTGTTGACCGGGGTAGTGGATGTGGTTAAGGACGGACAAGCGATTGTTGGAACTTTTGAAAATGAACTGTAGTCATCTTTATGCTGGAAGCGATGCTTCGCGATAAGCGCCGTTTTTTTGAGAGATAAATAAAACCTAAAAGCCAAGATGGTATTTTTTAACCTTCTTGGCTTTTTTTATGTATGATTTTCTGTTTTGCAAAAGGTGTGTTGCATAACAGCCATGAGCTTTAATATGTTGTGATCACGTATTTTACAAAGAATGCGACTTCCTTCTCTTCGAGAGGTAATGATTTCTTTTTCTCTTAAAATATCAATGTGTTGAGAAACGTTGCTTTGGGTGGTGCCGACTTGTCTTACAATGTCCATAACAGGGAGCTCTTTTTCACCAATGACACATAATATCTTCAGGCGTAGAGGATGTCCCATCGCTTTGAGGGCTTTTGAAGCTTTATTGATGTTTTCTTCTCTCATTTCAAAAAGAGCAGGATCTGAATGACTCATACTTGGTTGTCTTTTTTAATTTTAAATTGTGCCGAGAATAAAATTCTAGCATAAAAATTGTTTATTGTAGGTCAAATTGATTAATGGAATCAATCAGTTCTATTTTCTGGGTGTAATTTATTTATAATGAACAGATTAATTTTAATGGCGTTACCCGTGTTACCATGATAGGCTTTGGGTCGTTATGGTAAGTAATGCTTATGTTTTGGAGAGTTTGGTGAGTGTGTCAAGAATGAATGTTGGAATAAAAAAAGTGATGTGGATCGGTTTTGGAGCCCTTTTAGGTGGAATGGCAGTGGTAGGCACCACTGTTTTGGCAGATCGGGAAGAGGTCATTGTGAATGACCAAAATCAGCCTGTTTTATCATTGCCTTTAAAAGAGTTAAGGGGGTTTGTAGAAGTTTTTGAGCGTGTTTCCCATGATTATGTAGATGAGGTCGACGATAAAAAATTACTAGAAGGGGCGATTAGTGGCATGCTTTCTAGTTTGGATCCCCATTCAGCTTACTTGCCTCCTAAAGACTATAAGGAGATGGAAGAGCATACTACGGGTGAATTTGGTGGTTTGGGAATGGAAGTTGGTATGGAAGATGGCTTTGTAAAAGTGATTTCACCCATTGATGATACGCCAGCACAAGCCGCAGGGATTAAAGCAGGGGATTTGATTATTAAACTTGCCGATGAGCCGGTTAAAGGAAAAACATTGGGTGAAGCCGTTAAAATCATGCGAGGTAAGCCAGGTACGGAGTTGGAATTGACCATTATTCGTAAAGGGGAAGATGCGCCCCTGAATATTAAAGTGACTCGTGCCATTATTAAAGTCAAAAGTGTGAAACAACGAATGTTAAAAGAAGGGGTTGGCTATTTACGAATTAGTCAGTTTCAAATTAGAACGGGGAGTGATTTAAAGAAAGCGATGCAAAAGCTGGAAGGTGAGCACGGTGAGCCATTAAAGGGGCTGGTGTTGGATCTTCGAAATAACCCGGGCGGAGTGTTGCAAGCGGCAATTCAAGTGTCGGATGCTTTTTTGACCGATGGGTTGATTGTTTATACTGAGGGCCGTATTAAAAATTCACAAATGCGTTTTGAGGCCGAAGCGGGTGACGTTCTGAAAGGAAAGCCCATAGTTGTCTTAATTAATGAAGGCTCTGCTTCGGCTTCTGAAATTGTGGCAGGGGCATTGCAAGATCAAAAAAGAGCATTGATTGCAGGTAGAACCAGTTTTGGTAAAGGGTCTGTACAAACGTTATTGCAGTTGAATAATGGAGCGGCAATTAAGGTAACAACGGCGCGTTACTATACGCCTTCAGGCCGATCCATTCAGGCCGAAGGCATTGTGCCAGACATTGAGATTGAGTTAGCAAAACTGGAAAAAATTAATTCTCATCAAATGGGAATTAAAGAAAAAAACTTAGCAGGTCATTTGAGTAACGGACATGAAGAAACGTTGCCTGATAACAAAGAGAAAAATGAAAAAGATGAGGATAAAAAGAAAGCTGATGAGTTGCAATCCTTGTTAGATAAGGATTATGAGTTAAATGAAGCGTTACGTATTATTAAGGCCATGAGCCTTGCACAGAAAATGGCCAAATAGTTATTTTGGCTTTTATTTGTGGTGGTGTCGCGTAAAGAGTTATTTTAACTTAAGGAATCTCTGAATAAGTCGCTTAATTTCTGGCAACGCCATTTTATTCGCATCAAGGCAAATGACTGAAGACTCACAGAATTTTAAGGGACTTATTCGGAGGTTCCTTAATAAAAATGAAAGAAAAGAATATTAAACAGGTCTCTTCATTAGACTTTTAGTGCAAAGTTTGTACTATTATTCAGAGGCTCCTTAAGTGACCAGAAGACAGGTCACTTGAGTGGTGAATTTATAATAATAGAGAGGTTTGTATGAGAGAGATGTGAAAGAAGTAAAATGTAAGTATCCTTTGAGGGCATAAAATTTGACTGGTTGAGGCGGGAATAGCCGGCTATTTACAAGTTTCAATGACAATTATAGGCGTATTTTGGCCTTTTTTATTTTAAATGGAGAATGATATGAAAAAAACACGTAGAGATTTTTTAAAATTGGCAGGCGCTTCTTTAGTGGGTGTTGCAGGTGCGGCATCAGCGTCGGAGAACCCTTTTGGTTTTGCTAAAATGGAGTCAGGCTATACTCAGGTTGCCATGGAAGGTAAGTGTGGTGAAGGCAAGTGTGGTGGCATGTCAAAAAAAGAGTCGGAGCATAAGGGGCACGAACACGGTGAAAAATCAGGCGACAAGCACAGCCATGGAGAAAAGTCCCATTCAAAATCGTCAGAAGGTAAGTGCGGTGAAGGCAAATGTGGCGAGGGTAAGTGTGGTGGCAAGATGAAAGAAAAAATGTCTGGTGATAAAATGCCTGAAGGTAAGTGTGGCGAAGGTAAATGTGGTGGAATGATGAAAGATTAACTTTTTTCGCATTTGAACGGCCTCCTTAATCTTTTTTTAAGAGAGGCATAATAAGAAGCCTTAATTTCGATACGACTTGAAACACCAGATACATAAAGGTATTGGGAAGGCATTGAAGTTGTATCGAAATTAGGGTTTTATGACTTACTTTGATACTTTTATATGAGAGGCCATTTACATGTCAGTATTGAAGAGGCGAGACTCTGTTAATGGCGTTGGGTTGGGGTTAAGAAGAGATTTTTTAGAGGATATCTTGCAAGCCCCCCATTTTGATATTGATTTCATGGAAGTGGTGCCTGAAAACTGGCTTAATTTTGGAGGACAAAAAGGTCAACAGTTAAAGGCGTTAACGGAGCGTTTTACATTTGTCGCACATGGTCTTTCTCTTGATTTAGGTGGCATTCGTCCACTGGATGAAGATTATATTCTTGCCTTAAAAGACTTTTTTAAAGTCCATCGTATTCAAACCTATACTGAACATTTAAGTTATTGTGGTGACACTGGGCACCTTTATGACTTAATGCCCATCCCGTTTACTGAAGAGGCCGTATATTATGTGGCGGAGCGTATTCGACGTGTTCAAGACCTGTTGGAAATGAAAATCGGAATTGAAAACATCTCTTTTTATGCCATGCCGTGTCAGGACATGTCTGAACAAGACTTTGTGAATGCGGTGCTGGATGAGGCTGATTGTGGTTTGTTGCTGGATGTGAACAACACTTATGTGAATGCGATTAATCATCAATACAATGCGTTGGACTATATTCAAGCCATGCCTACCGAGCGGTTGATGTATTTGCATATGGCAGGGCATTTTGATGAAGCAGAGGATTTAAAAATAGACACACACGGACAGGCGGTTAAAGAAGAGGTGTGGAGCTTGTTGCAACAGACCTATCAATATCATGGTGTCACGCCGACGTTGTTGGAGCGTGATTTTAATATCCCCCCTTTGCCTGAATTGATGCAGGAAGTGGCGCAAATTCGTTCTTATCAGTGTGCTGAAATGGAATGCAAAGAGGGGGATACATGATGGCGAATGTTTCTCACAAAAACCGACCTTA
The DNA here is from genome assembly GCA_015487495.1 of Thiomicrorhabdus sp. Taxonomy (GTDB): domain Bacteria; phylum Pseudomonadota; class Gammaproteobacteria; order Thiomicrospirales; family Thiomicrospiraceae; genus Thiomicrorhabdus. The sequence continues at coordinate 7,258 of WFPP01000081.1, read as the reverse complement.
TTTTCAGCAGCTGCAACAACAATTTGCCGCGCACATTCGAGACCCAGAGCATACGGTGTATGCGCCTGAGGCTGAAGTTCCGATTGAATCCCGACGTTTAAAGGCGTATCAAGAGCTGTTTTTTAATAATATAGACAGCTTTTTTTCTCAACTCTTTCCTGTGAGTGCCAGCATTTTAGGGCGCGAGAGGTGGTTACAAATTTTGCGTGAATACTTGGTTAAACATCAAGCAAAGACCCCCTTGTTTCATGAATTGGGTGAGGAGTTTTTGCTGTTTTTAAACCATGAGTTTGATCTTCAGGAGAGTGATCCCCCTTTTTTATTGGAACTTGCTCATTATGAATGGGTTGAGTTAGCACTCAGTATCGCAACTGAGGATGGTTTTGAACAGGGGGGAGAAAATGTTTATGAAGCGGATTTAAACCTTAATCAGTCATATGAGCTGTCTCCTCTTGCATGGCCTTTGGCTTATGAATGGCCAGTGCATCAATTATCCGTTGAATTTCAGCCAAATCAACCTCCAGAAAGCGTTACGACGTTATTGGTGTTTCGCCACTTGACCTCTAATCAAACTGAAATGATTGATTTTATGGAGTTAACGCCTTTGTTGTATCAGGTGTTAATGGCTCTGGATACGGGTAAGAATGCCAAAGAAGCATTTGAAGAGATGGCTAATGCACATCCCTTGTTCCATACGCAAGACTTGGTACATTCAGCACAAACAACCTTGAAAGAGTTTGTGTTGTTGGGTATTTTGCGTCCTGTTCGTGCTGTTTAATTCTTTTCAGATATGGTGAATCAGGCTTTTTCTTCATCCATAAAAAAAATGTTCCCCCCCCTGTTTAAGGGCGCATTTTGGTTGGCTGTTTTTAAACACTTTAATACGCAAAAAGGCAGCGATTCGGTTGCGATTTTAGCGTACACTTCTTTGGTGGGAATTGTGCCAATATTGGCTGTGATGTTGAGCTTGTTTTCAGTATCTCATTATTTTGAGTCGTTTGAGCGTTTGATTATGGATCAAGTGGTGCATAATTTAATGCCCAGTTCGCAACCTTTGATTGAAGGGTATTTACTTCAGTTTTCACAACAGGCGGCCTCGTTGAAAGGGCCTGGCATTTTAGTGATGTTTTTGACCTCTCTCTTATTGCTTTGGAAGGTGGATGAGAAGCTGAATGGAATGTGGTCAAATCGCCCAACACGTAAGTGGTGGGTCAGTTTACTGCATTATTTGGGGGTCAGTTTATTAGGGCCACTGTTATTGGGGTTAAGCTTGTTGGTCAGTTCTTATTTATTGGCACTGCCTTTTTTAGTGGATACGTCTCCCTGGTTTTCGCAACTCACATTTGGTATGGCGTCTCTACCTTTGCTGTTAAGCTGGCTAGGGTTTACTTTTTTATTTAAGTTTGTTCCCGTTTGTTATGTGCCGATTAAAATAGCCTTCTTGGGCGGTTTTTTTGCGATGGTGCAATTAGAATTGCTTAAATACGGCTTTACGCTTTACGTCAAATGGTTTCCTACTTATGATCTTGTTTATGGCGCGTTCGCAGCTATTCCCCTATTTTTACTTTGGCTATATCTTATTTGGTTTATTGTGATCTGGAATGGTGCATTTATTGCCACCTTAACTCAATGGGTCGCCAGAAATACACGAACAACCATGCATGCATCAAATGAAAAGGATGGGCAGACAGGGGGGGGCAAATAATGCGTTTGCCCGCAATGTGGTTAATGTTGGTTTTGTTTATGGTCATGTTTCTTAGCTTAATGCTGGGTGGATTTGTTTTTTGGCCAAACGATTTTATTCAAGGATTGTCCGCACAGCAATCGTTGGTGTTGTGGGAGATTCGACTGCCTCGTGTTGTGTTATCTGCTGTTATTGGCGCGGGGTTGGCTGTATCGGGTGTTGCCCTGCAAGCACTGTTTCGAAACCCATTGGCAGAACCTGGGTTAATTGGAGTATCAAGTAGTGCGGCTTTTGGTGCGGTGTTTATTATTGTACTGGGTAGCTTTTTTTGGCAAGAGGTCGCCGTTTGGCAGATCAGTGGTGCGGCGTTTTTAACCGCTTGCATTAGCACGGCGATGTTGTACCTTATCGCTACTCGACGTGGGCATACCGATGTGGCTTTAATGTTACTGGCAGGCGTGGCATTTAATGCCATTTTTGGTGCCTTAACGCAACTGTTACTGATTTTCTCAGACGACAGCCAATTACGAAGTGCATTGTTTTGGATGATGGGGTCTTTAGCCAACTTATCCTGGTGGTCGGTGAGTGTGGTCTCGGCTTCTGTTGCGGTAGCAACAATGGGGTTATGGCATTTGGTAAAACCAATGAATGCTTTTTTATTGGGAGAGCGTGTCAGTTTGCAAATGGGTTATGCGCCCAAGTGGCTTAAATGGCAGGTGATGGGATGGAGTGCCTTGATTGTTGGGGTTTCCGTCTCTGCGGTAGGCGTGATTGCTTTTGTTGGGTTGGTAGTACCACATATGATTCGTTTATGGGTAGGAGCCGATCATCGTTTAGTGTTACCTCTGAGTGCATTAGGTGGCGCAGTATTATTGGTGCTGGCTGACTTGTTGGCGCGTCAAGTGCTTTATCCTGCTGAACTGCCGATTGGGCTTTTAATGGCTTTATTAGGAGGGCCTTTTTTCTTGCTGTTGCTTTTAAACAAACGGCAATTTAAAGGGGTGTCCAGTCTACAGGGAAAAGGATTTTAATGGTGGTGCGTGTTCCTTTAAATGGGTCTCCGACACTGTGTAACGACGCTCAATTACGAATGATTGAGGTTCATAACCTTTGTGTGGTGCGAGAGAACCAAGTGTTATTGAATCAAGTTTCATGCGAATTTGAAGCGGGCAATATTCATGTTATTTTAGGCCAAAATGGGGCAGGAAAGTCTACCTTGTTAAATTGTTTAAGCCATGAAATTACCCCAACAAAAGGGCAAATCATTTGGCAAGGGCAACCACTTGAGCATTATTCGTATGCTCAGTTGGCAAAAGAAAGAGGAGTACTGTCGCAATCGAATGAACTGGCGTTCTCATTTACGGTACAAGCACTGATTTCTTTGGGTGAGGAGGTCGCGCAACGCTCAAAAAAACACGCTGAAAAAGTGATTGCAACCGTATTGGAGGTGTGTGATTTGACCTCATTGCAACACCGAGACTACTTAACCCTGTCAGGGGGGGAAAAAAAACGCACACACTTAGCGCGAGTGTTGGCGCAAATTTGGCCAGAAGAGGGAGAATGTTTTTCAGGAAAATGGTTGTTCTTAGATGAATGGACGGCCAGTTTAGACATTAAACACCAACAACGCCTAGGTCGTTATCTTAAACAGTGGGCCAATCAAGGGCTAGGTATTATTATGGTGCTACATGATATTACCCTGACAGCACAGTTAGCCGACCGTTGTCTGTTGCTTTCATCTGGAAAAATTGTTGCCGATGGAGGGGTGTGCAATGTATTGCAAGCCCCTGTTTTGCAACAAACACTGGAGATGAGCGTGCGGGTTGACATGGATGAAAACACAAACCGTCCAGTGGTGTATCCCACGTTGTTTTAAGGCATGAAAGTTTTTAGGCGGATAAAGGTCTTTTAGATGATGAAAAACAGACAAGATTTTTTTGAAAAATTGGTCTCCGCTTACGCCAAAGACTTGTATCGTTACGCCTATTGGTTGTGCAAAAATCCGACTGTGGCCGAAGACCTAGTGCAAGAAACGTTTGCGCGTGCGTGGAAAGGGATGGATGCATTAAAAGATGAAAAGGCGGCCAAAGCGTGGTTAATTACCATTTTACGCCGGGAAAATGCACGGTTGTATGAAAAATACCAGCCGCCATTCTCAGAATTGGATGAGGAACTGGTAGCGGAAGGCGAGCAATACGAACCGTTTCTTATGCTTGAAAAATCGGAATTACAGCAGTTTATTATGAAATTGTCCGATGACTATCGAGAGCCAATGGTATTACAAATTGTTTGGGGGCTCAGTGGCGAAGAGATTGCCACACAACTGAATTTAAAACTCGCCACTGTTAACACCCGTTTATTTCGGGCGCGTCAGCAATTAAAAAACATGGTGCAGGCAAAGAAAAAACCAGCACAACGAATATTACGTAAAAAAGGAGGGGCGTTTCATGAATGATTTACAGTTTAAAAAACAACTGCAAACAGCGCCTTTTCAGTTAGACGAGGAGATGAGGGCGTATTTACAAAAGCATCCAGAATTAAATAAGACAGTAAAAAACAGTCAACAATGGGAGAAACAGATTAAAAATGCCTTGCAAATCGACCCTCCAGAAGGGTTAGAAGCGCGTATTTTATTAAAACAGTCGTATTCAGAAGCGGCGGAAAAAAAAATTTCCCCCCCTGTATCGGAGCAGAAAAAACCAACCCATTGGCGACATTGGAGAGCGATGGTTGCTAGTGTAATGTTGGTGGCGATTGGAGTGGGGATTTGGCATGAGCGAGCCACGCTGTTTCCACTAAAAGCCAGTGATGTCATTGCCCATGTGGTGCACCATATGGAAGATGATCCCAATTTTATGGTGCTAAAAAAAGCACCAAACAGTGAGCAAAAGCTACAAAAGCTTTTTTTAGCCGTTGGCGCAATTTTAGAGCACCCCATTGAACATCTGAGTTATGCGGGTGAGTGTGTCATTAACGGCCAGAAAGGGTTGCACATTGTTTTACAAGAAGCCGAAGGCTCTGTGACCATCATCGTTATGCCAGGTCAACAGCTTGCTGCAATGGAAGCCTTTGAGGCCAGCGGCTATCAAGGTGAATTATTGCCCGTTAAAGGTGGCATTGTCGCCATCATGGGCAAAGGTCGCAAACAAGTCGCTTTAGCTCACATGCGATTTTTTAAAGCGGTTAAATTTGTTTAGCGGTTTAGGTTTCTATTTCATGTATAATTCAGGCTTTATTTTTGGGTTTTCTAGGCACGTTAAGGTTTTTGTGTTATTAAACGCATTTTCTATGGAGGATTAGGTCATATAGGCCTTGGTCAGTTTTAGTTGAGTGAATAGGTAAACGTAATGCAAGATAAGGTTATTAACCCAAAAGACACAGCTCTAGAACACCAAGGCACTAAATGCAAATTCTGGATTGATAAAAAGCTCTTTAAAGTTGGGAAGGTGCATGGAGAGAATTGGGCAGAAATTCTCTCTTATCAATTGTCAAAATTATTAAGAATTCCCAGCGCAGAATATGAACCGGTAACATTTATCCTAGCGGGTGAGTCCGTTAGAGGGACGTTATCGGGCAACTTTGTAGGCGATGGTGAGCGCTTAATTAATGCCAATGAATTATTAAGTGGTTGGTTGGGAAATGAGTATGACCAAACTAAACGGTATAAGCACAAGGCATATACTTTTTCACGTTCTCTAGCTTTATTTAAAGTGCTAAAAGAGCAGGTACAGCCTAAACATAATTTGCAACCTGTACAGCAAATGATTGGCTATTTAATCTTCGACGTATTAATTGGTAATCAAGATAGGCATCATGAAAACTGGGGCTTTATTTCCTCACGTGAGGGTTCACTGTATTTAGCACCGAGTTATGATCATGGCGCGAGTCTTGCCTGCCGTTTGTCTGAAAAAGAACGAAAGGGTCGTTTAATAACCCAAGACAAAGGCTATCGGATTGAACACTTTGCACAAAAGGCTACCTCTGCTTTTTATGGTGACGGTGGTAGGCTTTTAAAAACTTACAAATTGGCCGAGCGATGCATTCAAAAATACCCTAAAGAAAGTCTTTTTTGGATTAAAAAAATTAGAGGCTTAACGCAAGAAAATTTGCTTTCAGTGGTTGATACCTTAGAGGATGATTGGATGAGTTCGATTGAAAAAGAGTTTACTTTAAAGTTATTGCAAACAAATCAAAAATATTTAGTGGAATTACAAAATAGATATGTGTAAAGAATTAGGGTTATCTTGGCAAAATCAAGACACCAGAGAGTGGTTTCCTGTTGCCAGAATTTCTAAAAAAGATGATGAATATGCTTTTCGTTATACGCATGGTGCTGTAGAGGCAAAAAAATCTGGTTTTCAAGGATTAGCGGGTTTTCCTGATTTTAATCATACTTATTTGTCAGATATTATTTTTCCCGTGTTTCAGAATCGAATTATGAATAAAAGCCGCCCTGATAGAGATGAGTTTCTTTCATGGATTGAGTTAAAGGATACAACGTATTCTCAATTTAAAGAGTTGGCTAGAACGGGCGGGATTAAAGCAACTGATAACCTTCAGCTCTATCCTATTCCATCTGAAACCGACGGTTACTATAACGTTCAATTTTTCTCTCATGGCGTTAGCCATTTACCTGAGAATTATAAAGATAGAACGAATAGGTTGTCTGTAGGTGACAAACTATATTTATGTGCAGATTTACAAAATGAACAGGATTCAAGTGCATTATTTTTAAGAACCTCTGACCCCGTTGAGTTAGTGGGTTATGTACCTAAGTTTTTTGCAAAGGATTTTCAAGAATTATTTAAAAGGTCAAAAGACAGTTTTGGAATTAAGGTAATTAAAGTCAATGCCGATGCTCCAGAGCAGCTTAGGTTGCTTTGTGAAATTGATTGTCGCTGGCCAAAAGGTTTTGTTCCCTTTAAAGAAAGTTCCTTTCAGCCCTTGGTATGAGCTGTTCATAGGTAATCTGAACAGGTTGCAAACCTCTTTACAGTGAAAACTCACTAAAATCATCCGAATCCACTTTGGAGTCAACTTGTCCGACTAAATAGGAGCTGATTTCAGATTCTTGTGGTGCCACCTGAACATTGTCACTGACCAGCCAATGATTCATCCATGGTAACGGGTTACTGCGAGACTCAAAAATGGGCGTTAGCTTAATGGCTTTTAATCGTACATTGGTAATGTATTCCACATAATCCTTTAAAATTTGGGCATTCAGTCCAATCATCGAGCCGTCTTTAAACAGATAATCAGCCCACTCTTTTTCTTGTTCCGCGGCTTCGCTGAAAATTGTATAAATCGTTTGTTTTTGTTCCTGTGCAATTTCGGCCATTTCTGGGTCGTCTTCACCACTGGTCAATAGGGTGATGATGTTTTGTGTACCTGATAAATGCAAGGCTTCGTCTCGTGCAATTAATTTGATCACCTTGGCATTGCCCTCCATTAAAGAGCGCTCGGCAAAGGAGAAGCTGCATGCACACGAAACATAAAAACGAATCGCTTCCAACACATTGACCGATACAATGGTTAGAAACAGCGCGGTTTTAATTTTTTTACGAAAGGCATGAT
>WFPP01000080.1 GCA_015487495.1 Thiomicrorhabdus sp. | reverse complement strand
CAACTTAAAACGGTTAATTCACCTGCATAGGGTGAAAATGTTTTCAGATTTTCAAAAGCGTTCAATATTTTGATTTGTAATTTTGAATATGGCTTTTGGAATATAGGCAATTCTTTTTTAAGGGCTGACTAAATAATCATGGTTTGTAGGTATGGGGAGAAATGAGGGGGGGGAAAATTTGAATTTGGTTTTAATATCAAGTAGTTGTTTGTTATTGTGTTTTTTAACGTATTCTTAATGATACTTTTATTAAAATAAAGTGGTTTATACGGTTTACAATGCTTTAAATTATTTGTATTATACGCGCCTGACTTAGGAGACGTGGCCGAGAGGCTGAAGGCGCTCCCCTGCTAAGGGAGTATAGGGTTTGTAGCTCTATCGAGGGTTCGAATCCCTCCGTCTCCGCCATTTAAGTTTGATTTTTTTATTATGAAGGGTGTTATTGACAATCCATTAAGGGTCTATATAATACGCGACATTATAATGCGCCCGTAGCTCAACTGGATAGAGTACTCGGCTACGAACCGAGCGGTTAGGGGTTCGACTCCCTTCGGGCGCACCATATTTTAAACCCTGTTTAATGTTCGGTTAAACAGGGTTTTTTATTTGTTTTCAGAGAAATTTCAAGAGCCTGTCGGACTTAGGTGAATCGCACTTTCCTAGCGTATAAAAAAGAGTTATTTACTTCTATATTTTTTTTAAAAGTCTATATAATAAGCCACACAATAAAGCGCCCGTAGCTCAACTGGATAGAGTACTCGGCTACGAACCGAGCGGTTAGGGGTTCGACTCCCTTCGGGCGCACCATCTTTTGAACCCCGTTTAATCTTTTGATTAAGCGGGGTTTTTTATTGTTTAAAATTTGGGAGATGGGTATAAAGAGGTGTTCCGACAAGCTCTGTTAAAGCAGGAGTTTGTGGGCATTTTTTTGTGGGGACAAGGTGAATGGAGCTTGCCTTGGAACAAAAAGGTTAGGGCAGTACGAACCCAATGCTTTCGTGCACCGCTTTTAGGGTTATTTGTGCCTGTGCGCGTGCAGTTTCTGCCCCTTGTTTTAGAATGGCTTTTAAGGCGCTTTCGTCTTCTCTCAGTTGGTAGAATCGCTCTTGCATGGGGGCAAGGTAGTCGATGACCAGTTCGGCGAGTTCGACCTTTAGGTGGCCATACATTTTGCTTTCAAAGTGTTTTTCAACGTCTGGAATGGGTTTGCCGCTAATGACAGAGTAGATGGTAAGCAGGTTGGAGACACCTGGCTTGTTTTTTAGGTCGTATACAATTTCAGTACCAGAATCGGTTTGGGCTTTTTTGAATTTTTTGAGTATGGTTTTAGGGTCATCAAGCAACCCAATGAAGTTGCCTTTGTTTTCATCGGATTTGGACATTTTAGAGAGTGGGTCTTGCAGGCTCATGATTCGCCCCCCTGAGGTGGTGGGGGCAATAAAGGGTTCGGGTACTTTAAAGAGCTCTTTGTTAAAGCGATTGTTGTAACGTATTGCTAAATCTCTGGTCAGTTCTAAGTGCTGTTTTTGATCGGCTCCTACAGGCACCATTTCGGTTTGATAGAGCAGGATGTCGGCAGCCATTAAAACGGGATAGTCGTAGAGTCCTACGTTGATATTTTGTGCATGTTTTTGAGATTTGTCTTTAAATTGCGTCATGCGATTGAGTTCCCCCATGTAGGTTGAACAATTGAGTATCCAAGCGAGTTCAGCATGCTCGGGGACATGTGATTGGATAAAGACGGTACTTTTATTGGGATCAATGCCAGCGGCAAGGTAGAGCGCTACAAAATCTAAGCTACGTTTAACCAGTGCGGCGGGATCTTGTTCAACGGTAATGGCATGCATGTTAACCAGTGAAAACAGGCAGTTGTAGCCGTTTTGCATGGTGACCCAGTTTTTAATGGAACCAATGTAGTTGCCAAGCATAAGATCGCCAGAAGGTTGAATGCCACTGAATAGCGTTGGTTTTGTGTTGTTCATGATAGGGGTTCTTTCTGTTTTATAAAATTGGCGTTATTTTCGCATTTTATGTTTGGAATAAATAGTGTGGCGACTTAATCAGAGCGTCCTTAATGACTCTCTGCCATAAACAGCGCACTTTCCAGACTGTTGCACACACTCATAAAGCCTGATTTGTGGCAAAATACAGTGTCGGTTAGGCCTGTTATTTGATTGAGTTCGTCACTTCTCAGCCCTCTAAAGCGTTGGGGAAGGTGGTTCTCTTTGCCGTTGCAGTAAACACCAAACTGTTCATCGTTTCTTGGGTAGACCACGCGTTTGATTTCTGGATGGTGGTATAAAAAATCTTTAAAGGGCAGGTGTTTATCTAAAGTTAAAATTCCATTTTTGACGGTTTTGGCATAGGCTTCCAGTTCAACAATGTTTTCAGCCTCTTTGATGGCCGCTTTTATAAAGTTGTTTAAAATACCGCTGGTAAACTCAATGGCTTGGTGAAAGGCGGCGATTTGTGCGTCGTCGTCTT
>WFPP01000079.1 GCA_015487495.1 Thiomicrorhabdus sp. | reverse complement strand
ACGACTGGGAGCGAGAAAATCGCCAACCTTTGATTTTTGATATTGACATGAGCCTACCCACTCAAACGGCCGCAACCAGCGACAACATTAACGATACGGTGGATTATAAACAAGTGTCCGATGAAGTGATTCAACTGGTTGAAAACAGCCGCTTTGAACTGCTTGAAAGCCTATGCGAAGCCATCTGCCAACATATTTTAGAACACCATCCAACGGTGCAAAAAATTCAACTTAAAGTCAGCAAGCCCCTCGCAGTAGAAGAAACGGATACAGTAGGACTGATGATTACTCGACACCGCTAAAATGTCCTCCTTATACTAAATCACACCACAAAAACAAAAGAGCAAATTTCATGCTATTCTCGATTCAATGCCTTCTGCTCTTCTGCGGCGCGTCGAATGAGGGTAATCACCTGTTCCATATGCAGGCAGGCATGATGCTCACTGATTCTGTCCATCGCCTGATAATCTTCTTCAAATTGACGACGATTTTGTTTCGATAAATTTTTCAACACCTTTTGGTACAGCGCATCGCCTTCTGCCAACCGAACAATGGTGACCAACTGCTCTGGCGAAACTTGCGCCGCAAATTTTTGTACAATACGGTCATCCACATTCGCCATTTTACTGGCTAACACACGATACGCCTTAATTTTACGACGACCACCCGCTTCATCCAGCTCACTCGAATGATGTAAACGCTGGTTAATCACCTGCCGGATTCCTTCAATCGCCTCTTCTGGTAAATTAAAAATAACCGGCCCCATTTCTAATTGAAATTGTCCCGATTCATCCCGCCATGCTTTAATATCCATAGAATAATGCCCAACACTTAAATATACTTCGTTGCCTCGGTTCTAAACTCAATCTCACCACGAGACTCCAACTCAAACAGGGTTTCAACAATGCGCTTAATCGCTCTTTTTGCATGCTCTTCCGTTGGCACAATCGCACTCATTAAGTCCGCCTTAAGTTGCTTTGCCAAAATACCTCCAATATTTTTTAAAATCAAGGTATTCAATTCACGATCATCAGCCACCATCATTAAATCCAATAAATCTTTTACCTCAACCTCTCTCAAAAACTTTTGGCACTCCAAATCGGGTAGCATTTTTATTTTCAATCCCAATTTTACATAACTTTTTAACGTCGAATGACTCTCTCCATGCTCCAAAGCCAATAAATGTTCCAACATAATTTCCAATAATGCCAGAGAAAAGGGATCCATCCTAACTGACGCACACCCAATATGAACCAACCACTCACTTTCATGAACTTTTTTAATGCCAATTTTCATCGAAGCGTCTCTTTTTTTAAATTCACCTTCATTTACACTTTTAAAAGCCTTTGCACAAAAAAGACACAAAAAAAATAACCCGGCTATTCACAAAATTTTCAACAAAAACCAAGTATGTTTTTAAGCTTTTTACCCCTGCTTCCTTTCGCATAAAGGTCTCTTATAGCATAATACCCTAATCTCACACCCTAACCCGAACACTTTTTCTAAAAATAGAATACACAACATTATTATTTATTTCAGCGAATATCATGCCACAAAACCAAACACATAAAGAACTTCCCTCACCATCCGAAGAGGCGATACAGTACAGCCAACAGCTGAGCAAACAAATCCGTACCGCTCTGGCACGTCATAAAAGCATGACCTTTGCTCAGTACATGCAAAAAGCACTGTACACGCCAAACCTAGGCTATTACACCAATAATTTAGCTAAATTTGGAGAGCAAGGCGACTTTATTACAGCACCTGAAATATCGCCTATTTTTTCACGCTGCTTGGCCAGACAAGCGCAACAAGTGTTGCAACAACTGGACGAACCCAATATCGTTGAATTTGGTGCAGGGCGCGGCGTCATGGCCAGAGATATTTTGCTCGAGTTGCAAAGCATGGGGCAAGCATTAACACGTTATTACATTATTGAACTCAGCGCCGAGTTACAGCAACGCCAAAAAGAGACGCTACAAAATGCCCTACCAGAAGCGCTATTTCAAAAAGTTGTTTGGTTAAACCAACTGCCCAGCACCCCTATTTCAGCCGTCATTTTAGCCAATGAAGTATTGGATGCCATGCCATTTGAACGCTTGCGCATTGAACCACACCACGCGTTACGTGGCTATGTACGCTATAACGATAAAACCACAAAGTTTGAATGGGACTACCAACCCATCACTGATCGCCATTTACAAAAATTTACCAATCGCCTTATCCAGCACATTGGTGATGTCTCCGAACTGGGCTATGAAACCGAAATCAACCTACACATCAAGCCTTGGTTAGAAAGCCTTAACGCGATCTTATCGCAAGGCGCGGTACTCTTAATTGATTACGGCTACTCACGTGAGGAGTATTATCAACCCGCACGCGTAATGGGCACGCTACGTTGTCACTACCAACACCGTGCCCACAGCAACCCCTTCTTTTACCCAGGCTTGCAAGATATTACCGCCCACGTGGATTTTACCGCCGTAGCCGAATCGGGTTTTGAAAGTGGTTTTAAAATCGCCGGTTACACCACACAAGCCAATTTTTTAATGGGCAGTGGCCTGCTTGAAATGGCCTCCGATCCCAACGCGCCAGTAACCGAACAAATTAAAACGGCACAACAACTCAAAACCCTAACCTTACCCAACGAGATGGGCGAAACCTTTAAAGTCATTGCCCTCACCAAACAATTCGACCAACCCTTACTCGGATTCAGCGTACGAGACTTACGTCATCAGCTATAATACCCAAAGTAAATTCCCCCCTTTTTTTAGAACACTAGGAAAACAATTTTCATGGAAGAAGCCATTCAACCCACTTTAGAGTGGATTCAAATCATCACCCTTGCTCTCATTCAAGGGGTGACTGAGTTTTTGCCCGTCTCCAGTTCAGGGCACTTAATTTTAGTGCCACAACTGTTTGGCTGGCCAGACCAAGGTCTTGCATTTGACGTAGCGGTACACATTGGAACACTCACCGCCGTGGTACTTTATTTTAGACAAGACATTTGGCTCATGGCTCGTGACTGGAGCTGTTCACTGGTCACTCGCCAACCCACCTCTAACAGCCGTTTGGCGTGGTGGATTATTT
>WFPP01000078.1 GCA_015487495.1 Thiomicrorhabdus sp. | reverse complement strand
CATCAAGGTAAAATGTGTTGTGGTCGAACACCAATGGAAACATTGGAAGATGGCAAAAAAGTATGGGCTGAAAAGCTCATACCTTAAACTTAACCTGACAGGGCACCAAATCAAAATGAGGAACTGTCAGATTAAGTCTGAACTTCTACACATTATCTGAGTTAGCGGACAGTAGTGTCAACTTTGTAGTTCGTCCATGGGTAAACAGTGGTGATTATTGGGCCGTTATGTGGGATATGAATGAAAAAGTAAAACTGGCTTTTGATGATGCTGGTATTTCAATTCCTTACCCTCAAATGGATGTACATTTACCTAAGCAAGAAGCTTGATGGCTTATTTCTTTATGTTGACTTTTTAGTCTATAGCGAGGCTTTTTTTAAAAGCTTCGTTAGAATTTATTCTCGATAATTTATTCATTTCTTTTTTAATTCATTGATTTGAATATCTGAATGGCACTTTGTCAATCAATTTAGTTTTATTCTTTTCTTTGTCATTTGTCTGTTTTTTCTTTACCCTTCGTGAGCTTTTGTCGAATACAATAGTGGCATGGATCTTTTTGACCAAATGTTATTATTTATTATTTCGTTAGTGGCGAATTTGTTGTCAGCTTTGGCGGGCGGTGGAGCGGGTTTGTTGCAACTACCGGCGTTATTATTTTTAGGCTTACCATTTGGAACTGCGCTTGCTACCCATAAAGTAGCAAGTGTTTTTTTGGGGCTGGGTGCGACGACAAGGCATTTAAAGTCATCTACTTTTGATTGGCAATTTTCATTATTTATTTTAGTTGCAGGCTTGCCTGGTGTCGTTTTTGGGGCAAGCATTATTTTACAGGTTGATGAGCGTCTTGCTCAAGGGTTGCTTGGATTATTAACCTTTTCTTTAGGGGTGTACTCTTGGTTTAGCCCTAAAATGGGACAAGTACATTCAGTTCAAAATAGAACGATGATGGGTTATTTTATAGGAGGGGGGATTTTGTTTTTGATTGGGGCTTTAAATGGTTCTTTAACATCAGGAACAGGACTGTTTGTGACGTTATGGTTGGTAAGGTGGTTTGGTTTGGACTATAAGTCAGCAGTAGCTTACACGCTTATATTAGTGGGTGTTTTTTGGAATGGTTTTGGTGCCTTAACGCTGGGAGTTTTAGGGAGTATTCAATGGAATTGGTTGCCCGTTTTAATTTTTGGGTCATTGATTGGTGGGTATTTAGGAGCGCATTTTGCCATTATTAAAGGGAATGCGCTCATTAAGCGTAGCTTTGAACTTCTGACGATCTCGGTTGGGATTTCACTCATTTTAAAGGCCGTGATATAGGTTCACTGCTCACCAGTGGGCGATGCCATTAAGTTCTTAGTTTATTGGATCCATTAGATTTGGTTCATCTCGATAGCCATCCTCGATTCCTTTGGTAAGGATTGCGACCGCATTGTGTGGGTGTAAGCTTTCTAAATGATTAATTCGAACCCAGTAGTCTAAATAGTCTGTGTGCTGGTTTAGTGCAATTTGTAAGCGGCGTGCAGCATCTTCACAAAACATCAAGTTAGCGGCATTTAATCGGGCAAATTCTTGTTCGTCTTCTCGCTTAACGGCAGCTTGCACTGGTGTTTGTACCGCCTCTTCAATATGGTTAATAAGGCGGGAAACTTCTAGCTGGTCAGTTTCAGTGAGTTTAACTTTAACTTGAGCATAAGAACGTTGGCTATGCGGTGTTGCAATAATCCCTTCGGGAGTACCTAGCCAATTTAAAATTGCTTGGTAGTCTAATGTTTGCTCATTAAATTGTTTTTCAAAGGCCTCTTGAATCAGTTGACGCGATAATGCGGCAGAACATGGACAAGTTGATGAATAGGGGATTTCAATAGAGACTTCACATTCAAATTGCCCTTGACGCAGCTCACCACGAATCGTGGTTGGATAGTGTTTCCAACCAGTATTCTCACTTAGTAGAGAATTACGACGTTCATAGTAGTCAAATTTAAATTCAACCAGTGCTTGATGGCTCAATTTTTTATGAGATTTAATAAAGGCTTCAAGGATGGCTTTTATGCGCGTAGGCGTTAAGTTTTGTTGTGTGCCCATTTGATCAAGTAATAGATATAGGCGTGACATATGAATGCCTTTGCTAATGGGATCATCAAGGCTTACATAAGCTTGTGCTTTAGAGGAAAGGCGAATGGTTTGTCCGCTGTCAAGTCCTTGTTGAATTAAGATGGGCAATTCTATGCCGCTCATTCCAACCCAGTTGAGTGTTCCTTGTGGTGCTTGGTGCGGTTGGCACGCGATGTCGGGCATGTGCTTGGTCATGCAATTTCCTTCGGCTAATTTTACTTGTGAATCCCTCACTCTTTTTCTCCTACTTTAGAAGCAAGGTTAACGCATGGTTTATTGAATAATAACCAATGGGCTATGGTGGCTTGCCATGCTTTTTTGGGGTGTGAGGAGAATAATAAAGAATATGAGAATAAAAAATGAATGGGCATTTTACCAAATAATTGACTAAATAGCTGGGTTAATCTATTTTTCTTCTCAATTTCTATAGGGGGGACTTTTGATTAATGGTGATTTTAATTTTTTGTACTAGTCAAAATCATTTCCATTCAGGAGCTCGTTTGCTAATGCCTCTCGGTTCAGGTTGAGCCCTAAGCGTTTTGTGATGATTTTAGTATCTCGATAAGCGTTGCCTAAGCAGGTGGTTGCACCTGGAGATGGTGTCATATTAAAAATAAGGTTTTCATTTTCAGGGACAATACTGGCTTCACCAAGTTGAAGAACCATATCCGTTTTATTAATGACTTGAGGGCGAAGGCCACCAATCCCTTTGGCATATTCCAAGTCTTCCGCTTTTAGACTGGGAATGATTTTTTGTGCATCTTTTGCAAATAATTTTTGGCGAATGATTGGTATTTCAAATGCAACGTTACGAAAGATATAGTTTCGAATCGTACTGTCTTTCATTAGATCCCAAAAAACACGAATCACTTTGCGATCAAGTTTTAAGCTGTGCCAGAAGTCTAGGTACGTTCCTTTTTTATAGCGTTCAAGTTTTGGTAACACTAATGCTGTAGGTCCCAGGCGAGTTTTTTCCATCTCAACTAAATCAGGATCTCCATGCAGGGCTGCAAAAGGTAGTTTGTCATTTTGCATGGTGTAGACTTTACCATTGAGCATTTTGGGCACATAGTAAAAACTTCCTGCCATGGGAAGAATGGACATATCTAGGCCATGTCCTAATTGATTTGCCAGTAATAGGCTGTGTGCGCCAGCAGAAACGACCACAAATTTGGCCATAAACGTGCCTTGAGGAGTGGTGAGTTCATAGTGGTCTTCAAATTGGGTGATTTTTTCAACTTCAGCGCTGAGAGAAACATTGATTTCAGTATTGGTGTTGCGAGCACTGTTAATGAATGATTTAGATAGGTTTCCAAAATTAACCGCACAATATTCATCGGTACAGCCCGATGCTAAAATTTTTTCTGGTCGAGGTTTTCCATTAATAAGTGCGACGGAAGGCTCTACTTCTGCAATGCGTTTGGCATCCCAGAGTTCCATGTAAGGAAAGGCTTCTGCAAACTCATGGTGCCGTTTTTCCAAGCGTTCGCATTCGTCATCACCTACTGCTAAAATCATTTTAGGGAACTTATATAAGAAATCGTTAATATCCACTGTTTTTGCGTAGTTAACCAACATATTAGCCTGGCGTTTAACTAATTTGGCTTTTTCAAGCTTGTAGTTGGTTTCAATGTCACCACAGTGCAGTGTTTGACTATTGGAGCGAGCGTTAGAATTTAAGGGCGCGAGGGTGTCGTATTTTTCGAGCACCGCAATGGATTGAATGTCTGTGTATCGGGATAAAAGGTAGGTTAGCGCACAGCCAGAGATACCTCCGCCAACAATAACGACATCAAACATACGATTTTTCATTCTCGGGTAAGCTCCTCGCTTTAAACTTTGTGGATTTTTAAGGAAGCTTTGATTAAGTCCCAATCAACATTTCTGTGATTTTATTAATCAATGACTTACATGCTTGTTTCTGGTAAGAAATGGACTTGTTCAGAGCTTCCTTAAATGATTGAGACCTTTATACAAAAGGGTGTTTGGATACAATTAAAGGCGAAAGTGTGCCTGATGTTTGTTATTAGTCCGTTAAGATTTATACCTTTTATTAGAGGTATGTTTTCACCTAATTATATCGTGCAAAGGTCTTGAAGAGACATTATAGCGAAATTATAAATCATCATTTATTGAAATCAGACCTAAATTTTATCTGAATATTGGGGTAAGATGTTTTGTGCCATTATTGCTAACTAGGAGAGAGGATGATATGTTTCGAGGTGTTCCAAACATTATTGATGTAGAGGCTTCTGGGTTTGGGCCTTACTCTTATCCGATTGAAGTGGGTGTGGTGTTAAATGATGGTCGGCGTTATTGCAGTTTAATTAAGCCCGCAAAAGAGTGGACGTACTGGGATGAAAGCGCTGAGCAGGTACATCATATTTCTCGAGAAATTTTGCATAAACATGGTAAACCACTTAAAAAGGTTGCAAAAGAGTTAAATGAATTTGTATTGGAACAAACAGTATATTCTGATGGTTGGGTTGTGGACAGTCCGTGGATTCGACAGTTATTTTATATGGCGTATTTAGATCCGTTATTTAAAGTAAGCCCCTTAGAGATGATTTTAACCGAATCTCAGATGGAAGCTTGGCATGAGGAAAAAGATAGGCTGTTGGATTCTTGCGAAGATAAACGCCATCGTGCCAGTTTTGATGCCGTTTTAATTCAAAAAACATTTGTTAAAACAGCAGAGTTAACTCAGTGAAATTTTTTTGTGTCTATTTTGTGTAAAGGTTTTTCAGTTATTGTTATAAAGTAAAGGTGAGCATAGATGGATAGGCATAGGGAGGCTGTTTTTATTACTGGAGCAGGACAACGCATTGGGTTTTATTTAGCGAAACATTTTTTACAAGAAACAGATTATCCTGTGTTGTTTACGTATCGTACTAAGCGCCCTCAAGTTGAGGCGTTAGTCGAGTTAGGTGCAATGGGCTTTCAGGTAGATTTTACAAAACCTAATGCTTTGTTGGAGCTGGTTACCCAGCTTAAATACCATGTTGAAAGCTTGCGTGCTGTAATTCATAATGCTTCACTGTGGCTGTCAGATGATAAGTTAAAAGAAGGGGGGGAGAATTTTCGATCATTGATTCAATTACATGTTGAAGCGCCGTATTATTTAAATGAAGCGTTGTTGCCTTTGTTGATGAATAGCTCAAGTGCACTTAAAGATATTATTTCGCTTTCAGATGCACGTGTTGAGCAAGGCAGTGCAGATTATGTTGCTTATTTATCTTCTAAAGCAGCATTGCAATCGCTTACGAAGGGATTCGCAAAAAAATGGGGTCCTGATATTAAGGTGAATGATATTGCGCCTGCTTTAATTATGTTTAATGAAGAAGACAGTGAATTGTATAAGAAGCAACGTTTGGCTCAGTCGGTTTTGGGAATTGAGCCGGGTCCAGATGTTGTTTGGCAAGCCGTTCAATATTTAATGAACAGTCGTTATACGACAGGAATCGTGTTGCCCCTGGATGGGGGCACACGATTGCTT
This sequence comes from Thiomicrorhabdus sp., assembly GCA_015487495.1. Classification (GTDB taxonomy): domain Bacteria; phylum Pseudomonadota; class Gammaproteobacteria; order Thiomicrospirales; family Thiomicrospiraceae; genus Thiomicrorhabdus. Next base: position 21,590 of record WFPP01000078.1, on the reverse strand, counting down.
TAAAGTATCCTGAAGAAAGGCCTTCCTTTGTATTATTTTTTGGATGTGTGTCCAGATGACAGTTGGACAGGGCAACCCATCTGTATTGCCTTTTTAAGGGCAGTTTCTCGTTCCCTTTGGTCCTTTTCTTTATTAAATCCGTCCCGTTCTATCCAGCCTTGAGTGTGTTGTAAAATAATCTCTGCCAGTGCGTCGGTGTGGTCTTTACGATCATTTAAGCAGTGGATAAATCCAAATATTTCCCCCCCTGCTTCTTCAAAGTACTCTCGGTTTTCTTCGCCAATCTCTTCAATGGTTTCTAGGCAGTCGGCTGAAAAGCCGGGGCAAATGACCTGAATGTTTTTAATGCCAGAAGCGGGTAAGGATTTGAGTGTGGCATCGGTATAGGGCTTAATCCATTCTTCTTTACCAAATAATGATTGGAAAGTAGTTTTATATTCTTCTTTTTTTAATCCAAGTTCTTCTGCGACCAAGCGAGAAGTAACATGGCATTCGCAGTGATAAGGGTCTCCATTGTCTAAATAGCGTTGTGGTACACCGTGGTAGGATAAAATAAGAAGTTGTGGTTTTCCATGTTGGTTTTGATAGTCTCGAATGCTGTTGGCAAGGGCTTTTATATAACCTGGATGGCGATGATAGTGATTAATAAAACGTAGTTCGGGTAACCAGCGCCAAGTTTGTAACTCAGTTGTGACTGCATCAAAGGTAGAGGCAGTTGTTGCGGCAGCATATTGGGGGTAAAGGGGTAGAACAATAATACGTCGACATCCTTTGCCTTGTAGTGCTTTTAAGGCACTGGCAATGGATGGGTTGCCGTAACGCATGCCCAGTGCAAATTCAACCCTCCCCTGAAATTGGGGTTGAACGGCTTGGGTGATGGCATTCAGTTGGCGTTGAGATATATTTAATAAAGGTGATCCTTCTCCTTCACTGTTCCAGATGGTTTTATAGGCTTCAGCCGATTTAGCGGGACGGGTATTTAAAATGATGCCATTTAAAATTAAACGCCATAACCAGCGTGCAGGCGGTGGCTCTACAACACGAGGGTCCATTAAGAACTCTTTTAAATAGGGTTTTAGGGCCTTTTTGGTAGGTGCATCAGGTGTGCCTAAATTGGTTATTAATACCCCTGTTGCACTTTCTGTTCCGTGTTGAAAGTTTTCAATTCCTTGATACAGCAAAACCACTCTCCAGTTATGTTGACTTGAATTTATTATGAATATTGTAGAGTAAAACGTTTTGATAAGGCAGGGGGGTGTGTTTCTAAATGCGATTAATTTGGCTTGAAGGTAAGGGGAAAGTGGCGCGCCCAAGAAGATTCGAACTCCCGACCTCTCCCTCCGGAGGGGAGCGCTCTATCCAGCTGAGCTATGGGCGCTTAAATTTATATGTTCGTATTATAAGGGTTTAATTGGGTTGATTGGTGTAGAATTTTAATTTATTTTGGTGGAGTGGTATTAAAAAATAGGGCGAGATAAAAAATGTTGCAAGGTTGTGTTAAGTCTGTATTGAGTTGCTTGCTTTTTTTTGGAGTTGTTTTTTTTTCAGGCTGTGATCGAACGGGTGGTGCGGTTGAACAGCCCCTTGGTATTGGTAAGCCTTTTCCTGAGATTTCATTAATGACATATGATAAAAAACCTTTTAATGTGTCAGAGCTAAAAGGCAAGGTGGTTATTTTAAAGTTATGGGCAACCTGGTGCGCTATTTGTTTGGAAGAGGCACCCAAGTTTGCAGTATTTTCAAAAAAACTGGATGAGGAGGTTGTGGTTGTTTCGGTCTCGGTTGATAGAGATTTGAATTTGGCAAAAGAATATTTATTGGATCATCCAAGTAAATTTATTGAATTATTTGATCAAAGTATGCTGCAAACAAAATCTTTTTTAAAAACGAGCGTGATTCCTCAAGTCTATTTGATTGATCGTTCAGGAGTATTGCGTGATTATTTTATTGGTGCCATTACTTGGGATGCATCAATGTTGCAAAAAATCCAGAAAATACAAACGTTTCCTTAATGTTGGATAGTGCTCCTTGAAGGCGTTTTTAAAGGTGTATTTAGCCTAGAATCCGCCTTATTTGTAGGGTATATTTTTTAAAGAGATAAGTAATTGTTTTTATTGAGGAACGGTCGTTTTCGTGTAATTATGGTGATGGTGGCATAAAAATAATTTAGGCTGAAATACGGTTAACAACGGCAGTTGTGCTTAGATGCCGTGGAATTTTACAATTAATATGTTAGTATCCTTTTTCTGAATTGTATAAGCTTTTTGTTCCGTTCTTTTTTGAATTGTTTCAGGAGGAGGTACAGGCTTAATGACTGGAGTGGAATGGTATGACTGGTCACAAAAAAAACTTAAAGATTGCCATTTTTATATTGGCATGGTGGGCTGTTGCAGTAATGGCAAGTGAACAGGGTGAGGCGATGAAGGGAAAGAATGCCTCTATTGTCATCACAGAGAAAGACTCCTCTGAGGAAATTGCCAGAAAAAAAGCAGAAGCGCATGCAGAAACGATGGAGCAACCCGAATTTGGGTGGGACCCTTTGGCGATTATTGGTTCCAAGCATGATTTATCTGCCTTGAACAAGCGAGCAGGAGCTAAGGCGATGGAGGGGGTAGCGTATGATGACTATGGCTATGCTTGTGTGTATTGTCATGTTCCGCCTGACGCGGATGGGAAAGAGGATGCGCCACAGCAAATAGCAGGTTGGAACCGCCTTCGAACAGATATGCGTGATTACACGCTTTATTCGAGTAGGACATTTAAGTCAACTGCGAAAATACCGAATGAGATTACATTGCTGTGTTTGTCCTGTCATGATGGGACAATGGCGGTCGACCAAGTTGTTAATACACCTCGCGCTTGGAAAAGTGGTGAAAAAATGACGCTTCACATGCGAATTAATTCGGGAACAGATTTGGATCATTGTGGGTTGTGTCATGATGGATTTACTGCGCATGATTTGGGTAATAAGCATATAGGAACGGATATGCGCCGTAATCATCCGGTTTCTATTCGTTACCCGGGTTTGGGGACGAGGGCATCAGATACATTGCAGTTTGCATTTAATTCGCCAGTGGATGAGTTTGGTTTTGCAAATGGTGTGAGATTGTTTGATGGTTTTGTTGAGTGTGCATCATGTCACAATATTCATGACCCTTCAAAAATAAAATTTTTACGAGTTAAAGCGGAGTACTTATGCATCACTTGTCATTCATATTAACTATATTAAAACGGTGGTTTCCCATTTTAGGGCTGGCTTTTTTAGTAGGATGTGGTACGTCAGAAGAGTTAAAGCCTTTTGTTCCACCCGTGTACCCTGTTGCACCTGAAGAGCCTCGCTTTGTTTACGAACGCTCATTAATGGGCAGTGCAGATGTACGAGAATTAACGTCGGAAGAGAAGTTTAAAGCAATGGCGACGGGAGTGAAGACGGCTGAACAAAGTTTGGTTAAGCCCTTTGATGTTGCTGTCAGGAAGGGGCGAGTCTACGTGACGGATACTGTGGCCCGAATGGTGGTTTTGTTTGATATTAAAGGTAAACGGTTTGTTGAGTTTGGAAACCGTGGGCCAGGAGCTTTATTGAAGCCTGTTGGGATTACTACTAGTCACACTGGAGAAGTGTTTGTTGTCGATTTAACTGCTAAAAGTATTCATGTTTATGATAAAGATGGCGGGTTTTTACGAAAATTTGGTTCTTCTGAAGAGCTAAGCCGCCCTGTCGATGTCGCTGTGAGCAATGATGGGCGTTTTGCTTTTGTGGTCGATACGGGAGGGGTTCGCAGTTCTTTTCATCGGGTTGTTAAATACGATGTCAATACAGGAGAGGTGCTTCAAATTATTGGTGAGCGCAGCTCTGCTCCAGGCGGATTTAACTTGCCTATGACAATTGCGATTGACTCGAAAGATCGAATTTATGTGCTGGATTCAGGCAATTTCCGTGTTCAGCGTTTTACACCTGACGGCAAGTTTGATTTTAAGTTTGGTAAGGTTGGTACACGATTTGGTCAGTTTTCTCGCCCTAAAGGGATTGCAGTTGATCGAGAGGGTCATATTTATGTAATGGATGCCTCCTTTGCAAATTTCCAAATTTTTAATGATAAGGGAGAGTTACTCATGTTTATTGGAAGCCGAGGGCCCGATAATATGCCAGGTATTTTTTCTTTACCAGCTGGGATTGATGTTGATGAAGATGGTCGAATTTATGCTGTTGATCAGTTTTTCTCTAAAATAGAAGTGTTTCGCCCCTATGGAATGAAGCAGTCTGAAGGGTACGCAGGGGTGGCTCCTGTTGAAGATTAGTGTCGATGAAGCGAAAAAAGAAGTGTTTTTATGTTAAGTATTGAGGGGTTGGCAGCGGAACGGGAGGAGCGTTTGTTATTCTCTGGCTTGTCTGTTACGTTATCTGCCGGTGAGGGACTGCATATCGTAGGAAAAAATGGCACAGGAAAGACGACGTTTTTAAGAATTCTTTGTGGTTTGACCTCACCTGCGGCAGGCAGTATAAAATGGCAAGGGCAAGATACTCGCCTTTTCCGAGAAGAGTTTTGTTCGGATTTGCTTTATTTAGGGCATAAAAATGCAAATAAAGTGGAATTGGACTGTCGAGAAAATCTAAAGCTTTCTTTGGGGGTCAAAGAGGTTTCCAGTGCAGAAATTGATGATGCCTTGCATGAGGTTGGGTTGGGTTTATTGTTGCATTTGCCAGCACGTTTTTTATCTCAGGGGCAACAAAGACGTTTGTCTTTGGCGCGTTTATTGTTAACGAAAGCCCGTTTATGGGTGCTGGATGAACCTTATACGGCTTTAGATTATAAGGCGATTGAGTGGTTGGACTCCCAGTTGGAGTGTCATTTGAAGAACAAAGGGTTACTTGTATTGACATCGCATCAGACGCTCACTATGTCAAATACGATACGGGAGTTAAATTTAGGTGAGTTAAATGCATAGAATGCTTTGGAAGTTATTTAATCGGGACATGGCACTTTTTATGCAGCGAAAGCAGGATATTGTGACAGTATTAGGCTTTTTTTTAGTGGCTGTTGCTTTATTTCCATTGGGAATTTCTTCTGATCCGGAGTTATTAAGAGAAATTGCCCCTGGTGCCATCTGGATTGCCGCTTTATTTTCAACTGTCTTGGCTCTGGATCGTTTGTTTTCAGAAGATATGGATGATGGAACACTTGAGCAACAGTTGTTGATGCCACTTCCTATTTCTTTAGTATTACTGGTTCGTCTGATTGCACATTGGGTGGTTACCAGCTTACCCATTATTGTGTTAACTCCTGTGATGGGGGTACAATTTGGCTTGAATTTAGATGAAATTGTTATATTAACATTCAGTTTACTGCTAGGAACGCCTGTTTTAGTTTTGTTGGGTGCAATTGGGGCGGCTTTGACGGTTGGCTTGAAAAGCAGTGGCGGGTTGGTAACCTTGTTGCTTTTACCTCTTTATGTTCCTGTTCTGATTTTAGGTACCTCTTCCGTCTCATCTGTGATGGCTGGAATGGAAGTAACGGCTCATTTCTCATTAATGGGAGCGGCCTTGATTGTCAGTTTAGTCTTGTCTCCTTTTGCAGTAGCCACTGCACTTAAAATTACAATAGATTAGGTTTTATGCGTATAATCTACTGTCCAGAAAATATCAAAATGTTAAACATTAGGAAAAATAAATGAGTATGACACGTCGAATACCTTGGATGAAGTATGCTTCTGCATCCAGTTTTTACCCCTTAGCGAATCGTTTAGTGCCTATTTTTATGGGGCTGGCAATTGTTTTGGCTGTAATTGGTTTGTATGTAGGGTTCTTTGTTGCACCGATTGATTATCAGCAGGGAAACAGCTATCGAATTATGTTTCTCCATGTGCCAGCAGCCTGGATGTCCATGTTTATTTACTTGTTATTGGCTGTTTATGCCATTATTTCTTTGGTTTGGCGTGTGAAAATGGCTGATATTATGGCTTATTCTTTAGCCCCTACTGGAGCGATGTTTACATTTCTTGCTTTGTTAACTGGAGCTTTGTGGGGGCGCCCAACTTGGGGGACTTATTGGATTTGGGATGCGCGTTTAACGTCTGAGTTACTTTTGTTATTTTTGTACCTTGGTTATATGGGGCTTTACAGTGCCATTCCTGATCGTCAACGAGCCAGTCGGGCGGCATCATTTTTAGCCATTGTTGGCGTAGTTAATGTTCCTATTATTTATTTCTCTGTCGTTTGGTGGAATACTTTGCATCAAGGTTCTTCTTTTTCTGTTTCTGATGGGGCAAGCATGACATCGGATATGCTATCAGCGTTATTATTGATGACATTTGCTTGTTGGGCTTATGCCATTGCAGTCGTGTTACGGCGAGCACAAGCGGTTATTTTAGAGCGTAAAAAAGTGGCTTTATGGGCCAGTCAAATTTCAAGAAAAAAGGAGTCATGAGTCATGGGAATAGGAGAGTTTTTCCACATGGGGGGGCATGGGTTTTATATTTGGGGTTCTTATGGGACGGCTCTTTTTCTGATGATCGTTGAAGCGACTTGGGTCGCTAAGAGGCGAAATAAGGCTAAAAAGGAGCTTGAACGAATGGAAGCTGAATTTGCACGTGTAGATAATCAAGGAATGAATAGATGAAACCTCGCAGTAAAAGACTTGTATTAATTGGAACCATTATTGTTGCTTTTAGCGTTGCCGTGACATTGGTTTTGAATGCATTTCAGGAAAATCTGGTGTTTTTTCATACGCCAACAGAAGTAAAAGAGCGCAGTGTGCCTTTTGATCGAACCATTCGTATTGGAGGTCTGGTTGAAAAAGGAACCTTTAAGCGAGAGGAGGAAACAACAACGGTTATGTTTAATGTGACGGATGGTGAGTCCTCAATTCCAGTAAGCTATACGGGTATCTTGCCAGATCTTTTTAGAGAGGGGCAGGGGATTGTTGCTGAGGGGAAGTTATTAACCAGTGGATTATTTGTAGCCAGTCATGTTTTTGCAAAGCATGATGAAACTTATATGCCGCCAGAAGCAGCTGAAGCATTAAAGCGTGCAGAAGAGGCCAAAGAAAATTCAGAAACAGGTATCGATGTTGATTCTGTATCGAAATCAGCAGTAAAAGGAGAGTAAGGAATGCTACCAGAGATAGGTCAGTTTTTAATGGTGTTGGCATTTTGCCTCGCAGTCATACAGAGTATTTTTCCTTTATTGGGAGCGCAAAAAGGCCAGTTGTCCTGGATGAAAATGGGGCCAAATTTAGCTTGGGCACAATTTGCGGCTTTGGCATTTGCTTACGGTTTATTGACGTATGCCTTTATTGATCATGATTTTAGTGTGGCGTTGGCAGCATCTCATTCAAGTATTAATTTGCCCATAGAGTATCGTATTAGTGCTGTTTGGGGTAATCATGAAGGATCGTTACTTTTATGGATTTTAATTTTGGCGGGCTGGGGAGTTGCTGTTGCAAGCTTTAGTAATAATTTGCCTGTCGCAATGAGTAGCCGAGTTTTGGCTGTCATGGGAATGATTTCTGTTGGGTTTATTGGTTTTATGGTTTTTACTTCAAATCCTTTTGAGCGAATGATGATGGTTCCGCTTGATGGAAATGACTTAAACCCAATGTTGCAAGACCCCGGAATGATTTTTCATCCCCCACTTCTCTATATGGGGTATGTTGGCTTTGCGGTTGCTTTTTCTTTTGCAATGGCGGCTTTAATTGGTGGCCGTTTAGATGCTTCCTGGGCAAGATGGTCAAGACCTTGGACAACGATTGCTTGGGTTTTTTTGACGTTAGGGATTGCATTAGGAAGTTGGTGGGCATATGCCGAACTAGGCTGGGGAGGCTGGTGGTTTTGGGATCCAGTAGAGAACGCTTCTTTTATGCCCTGGTTGCTTGCAACGGCTCTGATTCATTCATTGGCCGTGACAGAAAAACGCGGTGCATTTCGTAGTTGGACTGTAATGTTGGCGATACTGACGTTTGCTTTGACCATTGTAGGAGCTTTCTTGGTTCGTTCAGGCGTGATTACCTCTGTCCATGCGTTTGCAACGGATCCAACCCGTGGCGTTTATATTTTAGTCTTTTTAGCCGTCATTATTGGTGCGTCATTAATGCTATATGCCTGGAGAGCGCCTAAAGTTGGAATGGGGGGGGGGTTCAGTTCCTGGTCGAGAGAATCCGTATTATTGGCCAATAACGTCTTGTTGGTTGTAGCGTGTTCTGCTGTATTTATTGGAACAATGTACCCTCTTATTATTGATGCTTTGGGGATGGGAAAAATGTCCGTAGGGCCACCGTACTTTAATACGGTTTTTGTTCCATTAATGGTGCCTCTTTTGGTTATGATGATTATTGGTCCTTTGGTTCCGTGGAAAAATGCAACCCTGAAAGGAAGTTTTAATCGTTTGTATCCTGTTTTAGCCGCTGGACTGTTAGCAGCGGTTGTTTGGCCATTGCTTATGGGAGAATGGGGTGTGATTGTTGCCATTATGATTTTTGTTGCGACAGGGATTGTGGGGGTTTTTATTGTTGATTTATTGCCAAGAATTAAAGCGGAGACTTTTGCCGGAAAAATTTCTCGTTTTAAAAAGTTAAATGTAAGTTGGCTGGGTATGCATGTGGCTCATATAGGTATGGCGATTACCATTATTGGAATGGCTATGGCTATGGGGTATCAAGAAGAAAAAGATGTAAGGGTTGCTCCTGGTGATGTGGTTGAGATGGCCGGTTATACCTTTACTTTTGATGGAGTTAAGCAGGTAAGGGGAGCCAATTACAGTTCTCAATATGGAACGGTTAGGGTTAAAGAAGATGGTGAGCTTTTAACAACACTGCATCCTGAGAAACGCACCTATGACAAACATAAAGGGATGCCGATGACACAGGCAAGTATTGACCGCTCTCTTTTTAGAGACTTGTATGTTTCATTAGGCGATCCTATTGGAAGAACAGGTGCATGGGTTATTCGTGTTTATTATAAGCCTTATATGACATGGCTTTGGACGGGCGTAATGATTATGAGTGTTGGTGGGGTTCTTGCCATCAGCGACCGTCGCTATCGAGTGAAAATTCGTAGACGATTTAAGAAGCGTCCCAGTAAAGAAAGTCAAGCGGTTATTGATTAGGAGAAGAGTATGATGAATCGACATATGATTCCTTTGGTGGTGTTTGCCGCATTATTATTGTTATTTTGGGTTGGGCTTGGTCTTAACCCTAAAATAATTCCTTCTCCCTTGATTGGCAAGGAGGCACCCAAATTTGATCTTCCTGAACTACATAACCCGCAGAAGCGGGTAACGAATGAGATGTTAAAAGGGCAGGTTACTCTTTTTAATGTCTTTGCTTCTTGGTGTGTTTCTTGTCGAGCAGAGCATCACTTGTTATTGGATTTGCAGCATAGAGGTTTGTATATCATCGGTTTAAATTATAAAGATGAGAAGCGAGACGCTTTAAATTACCTTACTCAGTTTGGAGGTGATCCCTATGCGATGATTGCTTATGATTATGAGGGAGACGTTGGTATTGAATGGGGTGTTTATGGCACGCCTGAGACCTTTGTTATTGATAAAAAAGGTATTGTTCGATATAAGCATACAGGCCCCTTATATAGGGAAGTTATTGAAAATGAGCTGATACCTTTGGTAAGAAAACTGGAGCAGGAATCGTGAAAAACTGGATAAATGTATTTATGATGATTGGATTTTTAATGACCTCTTCTGTTTATGCGGTTAAATCAGGGGGACCTTTGGAATTTAAAGATTCTGAACAGGAGGCGTTGTATAACACAATGTTGTATGAGCTTCGTTGTACGGTTTGTCAAAACCAGTCTATTGCCGATTCAAATGCCAGTCTTGCAGAGGATTTGAGAGAAAATCTATATGAAATGGTTATTAATGGTGCAAATAAAGAGGAAATTAAAAAATTTATGGTAGATCGCTATGGTGAGTTTGTGTTGTATCGCCCTAATTTTAGTCCTTCAAATTATATTCTTTGGATTGGCCCTTTTGTGTTATTAATTGTAGGGATTGTTGTTTTAAGATTGAACTTGCGTTCGCGTAAAAAAATTAATCGTACCAATGAATTATCGGCCGAAGAGTCGGATCTGCTGGCAGATTATTTAGACTCAAAGAAGGAGAAAGAGTAAATGTTTATTACGATAATTGGGTTAATTTGTTTAGTTGCTGTTGTATGGGCAGTTTTTCCACTAGTTTGGACTAAAAAAGACGAGAGTCCAGATTTACAGTCTGTAAATTCAAGGCTTTTAGAAGATCAGATTGCTGAGTTAGGTGTTGATTTAGAGCAGGGTGTTATTGGAAAGGATCAGTATGAAGCGGCACGGTTAGATTTACAGCGGACTTTTTTAGAAACGGCAACCGAAAGTGATATTAATCCAAGCTTGCATGCAAAGGGTGACCCTTTTTTGGTTCTCTTGATTGTTATTGTATTGCCTATTTCTGCTTATTTTATTTATAAACAAGTAGGAACGAATCCTGACACGATTATATACGCCGCTGATCAAACGACGGCCTCTGGACCTCATGCTGCTTCTGGAGTGAATGATGTGAATGCTATGTTAAAAGCAGTTCGTGCTCGGGCTGAAGCAGACTCAGATGATCTGGAAAGCTGGCAGCTATTGGCGCAAACGCTGCACATCATGGAAGATTATGATGGCGCAATAAAAGCTTATTCACACTTGATTGACAAGGGGGTGGAAGATGCGGATATTTATGCAAATTATGCGGATGTTTTAGCATCAAAGTCAGGAGGGCTTTTATTGGCTTCACCTGCTTATGAGTGGACGCAAAAAGCACTGAAACTGAACCCTGATCACCAACAAGCATTATGGATTGCTGGTACAGCGGCTTATTACAGTAAAGATTATGGATTAGCAAAACAGTTTTGGCAACATTTATTGACTTTATTGGAGCCAGGGTCAGACTCTTATAATGTTATTAAAGGAAACCTTGCTCAATTGGAAAAAGAAGTCTCAGCTCAATAAAGTAGACGGTTTTTAAATAATACCTCTTTCTTTTTTAAGGTCTTTGTTATTAACCATGGGGTGTTCAAAATGAAAAAAATCATTTTAATGTTTGGAATAACACTTGTTTCTTTTAATGTGTTTTCTGATAGTGGAGAGAAGGTTTATCGTGAGGTTTGCTCTGCATGCCATGAACAAGGTGCGTTTGGGGCCCCTAGGCTGGGTGTGGTTTCTGATTGGACAAGCCGGATTTCAAAGGGTGTTAGCGCCTTAAATTATAATGCAATTGAGGGATTTGCTGGAAGTAAGGGATTTATGCCACCACGTGGTGGGAATCCTGATTTAAGTGATGTTGATGTGCAGAGAGCTGTTCAGTATATGATCGATAAAAGCTGGTAATTTTGTTGATAGTAAAAAGCATGAGATGATGATGTCTAATTCGAATTGTTTCAATAATTTGGTAAGGCTAAACTAGAAGTGAATCAAGAAATATGACTAAAGTATTGAAAAAATGATTTTTTAGATTACTTTGGGGCGACTTCATTTTGATGATAAGTTTGTTTGTTATAAAACTTTTAAAAAAAGTGGAAAGGGTCTTATATTACATCTGGTAAGGTGTTTTTTGTCGTATTTTTGATAAATTTTGATGAGGAGTTTGTTATGGTAAACTTAAAAATAAAGCGTTCACTGTTTGCATTGGGTTTGGTGTCCGTTCCTGGAATTGCTTTGGCAACGATTATTGGGTCAAAGCATGATTTAAGTACTTCAAATACTCCTGCGGTAGGGGGGACTGAAGAAGTTTGTGTGTTCTGTCATACGCCACATGGTAGTGATACGTCTGCTCCAGCGCCTTTATGGAATAAGGTTTTGCCTACAGCAGCAAGTTTTACGACTTATGATGCTTTGGGAACGGCAACATTGGATGGTCAGATTAACTTGACTGAAGGTGGTATTTCACTGGCTTGTTTGTCTTGTCATGATGGAACTGCCGCAATGGATTTGGTTTTAAATGCACCGACGGTCACTCAGGGGGTATATCGTTATGATGTGAATGGTGCAAACTTGTCAACAGGTGTAACAATGGCGTCTTTTGCACCGGCTCCTGTTCCTGTTTTGGAGAAGGATTTGAGAAATGATCACCCAGTTGGGGTTCAATATGCTGGGGGTGGTTTGAATTGGGCACCTATTCAGGCAGGAAATAATGTTATTGACTCTGCAAATGACAAACAATTTGTAGATCCTATCTGGGATAACAACCGTTTGTGGATTGGCGATGTTGGTACACCTAACGGTGTTATTGGAGATGAGGGATTGCCTTTGTATAAAGGTGCGACACTTGGTCCTATGGTTGAGTGTGCTACCTGTCATAACCCGCATAAAACGGATAATGGTTCTTTTTTACGCAGATCAAATGCGGCCAGTGCTTTATGTCGAGCGTGTCATCTTAAATAGTTTGTAATGGTTTTACGTATTCCTAGATAAGGAATGATTCTGGGTTCAAAAAGTGGTTGTTACATTTGTAAGCTCCGTTTTTTTACCCTGATTCTTCCTTTTTAGGGGAAAATCGTTGTGTGGTTACGCTGAAGCATTACAAGCCTTATTGAAGCAAGTATTAATCTGGTGTCTATCTATACTTATTTTTATTTTTGTGTGTTTTGCTGTATTTTTGCTATAGGCTTGATGTCTGTTTTCTTTTTTTGAAAGGTGTTTTATGCAACAGAAAAACGTACTCTGGCTCATTTTTAGTTTGACGTTGGCATTGTTTTTTGTTCAAACGGTGTCAGCTTCTGAAGCGAAACAGAAGCTGTTTGCGATTGTAGATGGTTATGAAATTACTGAATCTGTCTATTTAAGGGCCTTACAAACAGAAGCCAAAAAGCGTTACTATCATGGGCGAATTACAGAGGAGCGGTTGGCGGAGTTAGAAAGAGAGGTTGCACAAAATTTAATTGATCAGGTTTTGCTTATTCATGAGGCGGAAAAAATTGGATTGACTCCTGATAAAGGTAAAATTGATGCAATGTTAGAGGCATTTGATCAGCGTTATACAGATGATGAACAGTGGCAAAAAGACAGAGATGTTGCACTTCCTGCTTTACGAAAGCAGTTTGAGTCCAAGGCTTTGGTGGAGATGATTGAGAAGAGGGTGCGTGAAGACATTACTTTGACAGAATCGATGAAACAGGCGTTTTATAATGAAAACCCAGATTTGTTTTTATTGCCTGAAAGAAGAAAGGTTTCATTGATACTTGTTAAGGTCTCACCATCCGCACTTTCTAAGACATGGCAAGAAGCAAAGGTATTATTAGAAGAGCTTTCAGCGCGTATTTTGGCTGGAGAATCATTTTCAGCTTTAGCCCAAAAGTATTCTGATGACCAAACGGCTTCTCAAGGAGGGGATATGGGGTATCAACATAAAGGGATGTTGCATAGTGATGTAGAAAAAGTATTGGATGACTTGACTGTAGGGGAGTTGAGCCAACCAATTCGCTTATTGCAAGGGTATGCATTAGTTCGTTTAGAGCACGTATTGCCCGCAAAAAAAATAAGTTATCAAGCATCAGAGGAGCAGGTAACGGCTTTGCTGTTTAAGAAGCGTTCGGATAAAAAATGGGATGATTTTTTGAAAAAAATACGTAATAATGCCTCTGTTTTAAGGTTTTAATCCTTGGGATTTGTATGAGTGCCTTATTTTGTCTCTTTGTCCGAAAGCCTCTTTTTTTATGTGGCGGGTTGCTGTTTATGGTGATTATGCTTAATGCTGTTACAGTAAAGGCAGCAGGGCTGGTGTCCACCAGTATGAATGGCAGTGTTGGATACACTTATCGTTCCACGACCTATGGTTATGGAGACAATGATAATCAGCAACTCATAAAGGCAAATATAGATAATTCTTTTTTTATTTGGCGGGATTGGTTTTTAACAGGGCATTCAAGTCTGGTTTTTGCTCAGGAGCAAAGGACCTATGAAAGAGGAGAGAGTGACAACTTTTCTTTTACGGGTACGCTTGGGTTTAGCGTTCTTCCCCAAAGTTCAACTCCTTTTGGTTTTAGCTATACGAGATCGGACTCTAGGATTGACTCCAGTTTTAAGTATTTTACGGGTTCAAATGCCGCTTCACTGGATGACAATGTTGTGAGTGACGCTATTGTGCTTCATCAGAGCCTGATTGGTAAAGGATATCGTTTAAAAATAAATTATTCAGATGACAGTTATACCTCCTCCTTGCGTGGTAAGTATGGTTCAAATTCGCTTGGTCTTACTGGATTGCTGAGAGGGAGCACTGGAGTACTTAGGGGGTCTATAACACAGCGTGCGGAGTTGACTTATGGTGGTATGGACAGGGACAGTCAAATTGCACGATTTAATTATAATTATACAGGGTTTAAGCAATTGACCATTAATACCGCCTTAAGTAGCAGTAAGGTTGAACAGACGCCAGATTCGGCTCGAGTTTTAAACAATAGTTTGTCGAACTATAGTGTAGTGCTAAATCAGGCTTCGACAGCGATTATTTGGCGAAGTTTGAATAAAAAGGTAACATTAACAAGTGGTCTTAGGTTTTCAGGGGTAACGAGTCGTGTTAATGGAAATGCAAGTGCCTCTAATGGCTCTGGCTCAGAAAATGCTTCTTTGGCGGCAAACTTGGGCGTGGTTTATCGTTATTCCAAAAACTTGGCATTTAATGTTAATAGTGTGCGTGTTGTTAATCAGTTTGCTAAAGAGGAGTCGACACTTGCACAAGATCGTGTTGGTGTAAAATATCGTTCTGATGAGATAAAGTTGGGTGAGCTTGTTTATGACTGGCGAGCAGGGCTTGACCTTGGGCGAAGAGAGGATGATGGTACGCAGTCAAATGATACAACGGTTGATTTGGGACATGGTATTGGTCAAGATTGGGTTTTAGCCAAGGGGCAACGGTTGTATGCAAGAGGGGGGCAGAATTACTCAATGACTTCTTTGGCAGACAGAGTGCGCCACCGATTAAGTCATCGGGTGAGTCTGGGTTGGAAACAGAGTCTTTTAGGTATTAACCGGCGCATGCAGTTACAGTTATCTGATCAGCGGGATATTAACGATGAAAGTGTGTTGCAAATGTTGAGTGCGGGTTTGGATCAGCAAATGCATTTAACCCGACGTATAAAATTAAACGGTTCTCTAAACTATCAGCTTACAAATTATCAGTATGCTGGTAGTTCTGGTGAAGTATCATCATCCGATACTTCAGTTATTTCCATGAGTGGAAGTTTGTCTTATTTGAATCCTTTTTCGGTTGCGGGAATGGTGTTTACATCTGATTATAAGTATAGTCAATCCGCTGTAGCGTTGCAGGATGGATTAGGCACTCAGCAAACATGGAATAATAAATTGAATTATCGTGTAGGGAAAATTGATGTTTCGTTGCAGTATCTGTATCGCGAAGCTCGAAAAATTAGTTATAATGTGATCTACTTTAATGTAAAACGAGTTTTTTAACTTTAACTTATGGGGATAAAATAGTGGTGATAAAACAAAATATATTAGGTTTAGGCGTCGTATTGATCTCGCTTTTTACGATGTTAATGCCAATGAAAGCAAGCGCTGAATATGGCGATATTGTAATTAATAACTTTGCAGATGCTGCAGAAATGAGACCCGCTGTGTTTCCACACTGGTTTCACCGAATTCGATTTAATTGCAGTGTTTGTCATGCTGATTTAGGGTTTAAGTTTGGTGCAGGTAAAAATGAAATTACCATGGCCAAAATTATTGAAGGTGAGTTTTGTGGTGCCTGTCATAATGGTGAAATTGCTTGGTCAATTGAAAACTGTGACGTTTGTCATTCTGGTATCCCTGGGACGCCAACTCAAGTGAAGGGCAGCCCTTTGCGTGCCTCGAATATTGCAGCTCCTAAATAAGGTGGATGATTATGTATAAACTATCAGTTCTAATGTTAATCGCATCCATTTCATGGGTTTTTTCAATGAGTGCTTATGCAGATTCAAGCAATACCTTTAATCGTATGTTAAAGCCTCAAGCACCAGCAAACTTACCACCTGCTGAGGATGGTATTCATGATCCTGAAAGTCCTGGTACGCACATGTTGCAACCACCTAAAGAGGCTTTTAGTGGGCTTGTTAAGGCGAAGTGGGGTAATAGAGTTGATTGGATTAAATCAATTAATACCAAAAAACTTTCTCCTCGACATAATGCATCAGATGCAACGACCAAGCCTATTATTATGAACTTGAATATTGTTCGTCAGGTAAAAGGCTCTATGCCTGATGTGGTTTTTCCGCATGATCGACACACCTTGTTGTTGGCGTGTTCTAACTGTCACACGGGAATTTTTATTCCTCAAAAAGGGGCGAATCAAATGAGCATGGCAGCCATTATGCTGGGTGAGTCATGTGGTAAGTGTCATGGTGCGGTTGCGTTTCCAATTACAACATCAACCTGCAAGCTATGCCACTCCAAGCCGAAGGCTAAAAACTCTGTGTTAAAACGTTCACAAGCTGGTAATCCGTAATGAATAATCAGCTGTCAGTTTTTTGTTTGGCATTGTTGCTCTTAACCACCTCGGTTGTTTCGGCTGAGGTGGCTAAACTCTCGCCTAAAATTAATTATGCTGATAACTTGTTGATGAACTCTAAAACAGCCAAGCGTCTTGAGGAATTAGACACTGAAGAGGCAAGGCTCGCTTTAAAGGAGGCTCGGGATTTACTTGAGCAAGCCAAAGAGGCGTACCGCAATGGTGAGGCCAAAGAGGCAAGTTCATTAGGCAGTTTGGCATTGAAACAATTTACAAAGGCGGCAAAGCTGTTGCCTAAGTCGGAGTCTGCCTTAAAGATCTTGCGGAAACGTTATATTGAACTTGATGAAGAGATTGCCTCTTATCTTGAATGGTATGATTCTGCTCCGTATGTTTCAGGCGATGAGCAAGAGGCCATTGATAAAGCAAAGTCAGAAGTAAGTAAGGCAAAAATATTATTTGAGTCAAGTAAGTATGAGGAGGCAAATAAAATTTTAACTCGCGTGCTTGATGATGTAGTTGTCATGACGAACCGGTCCATGACCAGCAGTGAAATCGTGAATAGCCTTGACTTTGAAACACCTGAACAAGAGCATAAATATGAGTTGGCTCGTAATGATGAATACAAACGCCTGATTCCCATTGCGGAACAGCAGAAAGCCCCAACAGGTGGTAAATTAATGTTGTTTAAACGCTTTGTTAAAAAAGCAGGCGATATTCGTAGTGAGGCTGATCTTCAGTTTCAGGGTGGGGATATTAAGTCTTCTATTAAAACCTTACAAAATTCTACTGATCAATACCTTAAGGCTTTAAGGATGGTTGGGATTCGATAGTTAATCACAGAAGGTATGAATGAATGAAAAGGTTGAAATTGTCAGCCGTAGCTGCCCTTTTTTGGGCAGTTTCCTTTTCAGTATCCTATTCAATGACGAATAAGGTTACGGAAGAAGGGGTAAAAAGCTCATTAATTATGAATGAAAACTTGCTTACGAAGTCAAGTCTTGTTCGTAATGTGAAAAAGGTGAACCTTCCTCAGGTTTCAGAATCTTTGGATAAGGCATTGGCGCTTCATAAGCAGGCACAGGATAAGTTATCGAATGGTGACTTGGAGGGGGCAATTAAAGCAAGGGATGAATCGTTAAAGCAGTTAATGATTGCAAGCAGACTTGCTCACCAGTTTTCAGGGTTTACTGGAAAAAAAGCCAAAACACGTTATGAAAAAAAATTAAAAAGTGTGCAGGGGCTTTTAAATGCACATCAACGAATTACAGAGCTTAATTCAAATACAGATATTGAATTAAAGCTACAAAAAACCATTACCCCTCTAATGGAGGAGTCAAAACAATATGCCAGTCACGAGAAGTTTAAAGAAGCACTTGCCTCTTTGACTAAGGCTTATTTGGTTATTGCAGAATCGATCAAGTCTCAGAGATCGGGGCAGACATTGATTAGAAGTCTTGATTTTGCTACAGAAGAAGAGGCCTATGAATATGAGCTAGGTCGATATGAAAACTATCAAATGCTCGTCAATATGATGATTGATGAACGAAAGGCTTTTAAACGGGATGCAAGAACAAAGCCATTTTTTGATGAGGCAAACCGTTATCATGAACAAGCGAAGCGTTCTGTTGCCAAAGGACAGTATGGTGAAGCGGCAAAGTTTATAGAGCAAGCGTCAAAAACATTGGTTAATTTATTACGTGATTCAGGGGTTCATATTCCCGGTGTATAAATACAGTTGTTTTTTTGTTATTGGATGGAGTTTTCTTTTAAGCTCAAATGCTTATTCTGACGAAGTTGCCAGTCGCTCTGTTGTAGCAGATAAACTGGTCCATCAAGTAACAAATTTTGTGGAAAAAAAAGCCAAGCTGGATTATGAAAATAAACTAAAAAGCGTACAGGGCTTGTTAAATGCTCATAAACGTATTACGGACCTTAATCAAGATGAGGTAACCGAGTTACGTTTACAGAAAAAAGTGATGCCTTTAATTAAACGTTCTAAAGAGCTTGCTGAGAGTCAGCATTTTAAAAAAGCGTTATCTTCTTTAAATGATGTTTACTTTGTTGTTGTTGACTCCATTAAGTCCCAGCGTTCAGGGCAGACACTAATTAGAAGTCTTGACTTTGCAACTGAAAAAGAAGCTTATGAGTATGAGCTTGGTCGTTATAAAAATTATAAAATGCTCGTTAATATGATGATTGATGAGCGTCATGCATTCAATCGTGATGCCCGCTCTCAACCTTTTTTTGAAGAAGAACGGTTTCATGCCGAGGCAGATAAACTGGTTCGCGAAGGGAGGTATGGAGAGGCAGCAAAGCGTATTGAAATGGCTTCCAAAAGTTTGGTAAATTTATTACGGGATACTGGGATTTATATTCCAGGTGAATAAGGATTAAATATGTTTAAAGTTTTTGTAATTGGGTGTTTGGTGTTTCCTGTCCTCGCTTTGGCAACAGAGCTCGTGCCGTTAAAAAACGATGGAATTCATGATGTAAATAGTGATGGCTTTTCAAAGTTACAGGAGCCAAGGGAAGCATTGAGTGATTTTCCGCGGCGAACAGACGGTACGATTGATTGGGTCAAAGCGTTGGATCAAAAACTCATTACACCTAGAGCCAATAAGGTGGGCGATGGCAAAATGACCAGTGTCAATCTGGATCTTATATTAACAAATACAGGATCAATGCCACATGTTTTGTTTAGCCATAAAGTGCACACACAAGTTTTAACGTGTGCGAATTGTCATATTGATATTTTTCTACCCAAGCAGGGTGCCAACTTTATTAATATGAGTAATATTATGGCTGGTGAGCAGTGTGGTGTTTGTCATGGAGCCGTGGCTTTTCCTGTGCAGGATTGTGCACAGTGTCATAATGTTCCTGCAAAAAAAGGTAATTTACGGTAATGCTTCGTGTTTGGGTTCTTTCTTTATGTATGATCATCGTACCGGTGACCGCTCGTTCAGAGCTATTGGAAGAATTTGATACCATCGACAGTTTTCGGATCATCAATGAAGGCTGGCTTTCTTCTCTTGTTGGAACAGAGTTTGAGTTACTTGAAAGTCCCATTTCTATTGCGGCAAAAGATAATACTGTTTACTTTATTGATGATGTACTGATGGGCTTGTATGCCTATAACATGACAAATCAAAAAGCGTCTAATTTAAAATCGATTTATCGAAACCTTAAAGGAAATAGGGCCCGTTTATTTTTAAGCGATAATGCTGAGCTTTTTGTGCTCGACACGTTTGCTAGTGATGTCTCTAAATACGACCTGATTGGGAATTTAATTACACGTTATTATAACCCCTTAAATTTAAACTCCCCGGTAGGGATGTGTCTTAATTCGCTTAATGGTCATGTATTTATTGCGGATGCTTTTTTTGGCCATATTATTGAATTTTCTGCAACGGGCGATGCTTTGGAATTGCATGGACTGAAGGGTAAGGGGGAGGTTCAGGCAGGTAGCGATATTGTTGGTATGGCCTGCAACGAGACCGAGATTTTTATTGTTTCTAAATTAAGTGCAAATATCAATGTGTTCTCTTTTTCTGGAGAGCTTTTGCGTCAGATTGCGCGTCCAGAAGTTCGAAGCCCAACTGCGGTCGCGGTTGACTCTTATGGGCATATTTATATTAGCGATAATTTTGGTGATCAAATTAAAATTTACAATCATTCTGGATTTGTTGCCCGTTTTGGGCGTTCAGGTGTGGGTGCTTCACATTTTAGAAATATTACCGACCTTTCTGTTGATGGAGACTACCTCTATGTTGCGGATAATATGAATAGAAGCATTAAAGTGTTAACCATTAATCCACCATCAAAAGAGTCTGCTCCATGACTCATTTAAGCATCACGTGCTTGTTGTTATTTCTGGTTTTTTTATCTGGTTGTTCGGTTAATGAGCCAAAAACGTTTCAGGTTCAGAACACTCAGCTTTCTGATGTCTGGCCACAAGGTTCAGAACTCCCGCGCTACCGTTATGTTGGTGAACTGCATGGTGAAGAGGTTGAACACAGCCTGACAACACAGACCTTTTTTGAAAAAATCATTGGTTTTATCCAGGGTAAACCTGAAGCAATGCTACTTAAGCGACCTTATGATGTGTATGTTAGCTCTGAAGATATGGTTTATGTGGCTGATTTAGCGTTACCTGGGATTATGGTCTTTAACCCGAATGATAAAACCGTTAAGTTATGGAGTGCGATTGATGATCAGACCTCTTTTTTAGCCCCTGTTGGTATTGTCGGCACAGAAAATGAAATTCTAGTTGTCGATACTCAGCTTGCACAGGTTGTGCGACTTTCATTTGAAGGCAAGTTTTTGGGGGTATTGGGCAAAAATGTATTGAAACGGCCAATTGGTATCGCATTTGATGCTGACCAAAAACAAATTTATGTATCGGATGCCGCCTTGCATCAGGTCTTTGTTTTTTCACAAGAAGGCAACTTGATCACCCATATCGGAAACTATGGCGAAGGACTGGGCGAATTTAATTTTCCTTCTGCGATTGAATTTAAAAAAGATCACCTTTACGTCAGTGATACTATGAATGCTCGGATTCAAATTATAGATCCTCACAATTTAGAAAAAGAGGTCGAATCTTTTGGTTATCGGGGGTTAAATATAGGGAACACCCCACGTCCTAAAGGGGTAACCATTGATAGTGATGGCAATATTTATGCTGTAGAATCGTATTATGGTTTCCTGCTGGTTTATAATAGTCAAGGGGAGTTTTTATTGCCTATTTCGGGTAAAAACCGTGCAATAGGTGAGTTTTATTTGCCATCTGGTGTGACCGTTGATTCAAATGATCGGATCTATTTAACAGATACGTTTAATGGGCGTGTTGTTATTTTGCAATACTTGGGTAATTAAGGTCATGGTTATAAGCTCTTTTTTTGTAAAAAACAGGAAAGTATCGTATTTTATTTTCGTTAGCTTGTTTTTTTTAATGCCACTCCATATTTTTGCAGCAGGCGTCGAAGACATCATCAACACCAAACACAACCTCTCCGTTAGCGGCCCCGGAACCCTCAAGGCAACAAGCGAAAGTCGCGTATGTGTCTTTTGCCACACCCCACACGGTTCCACCGTCGCCCCCAACGCCCCCCTATGGAACCGT
>WFPP01000077.1 GCA_015487495.1 Thiomicrorhabdus sp. | reverse complement strand
TTGTTGCAACCATGCCGTGGCTTCTTTTAACACAGGGGGGGGGAAATTTAATTGCTGGCAACGGCTTTTAATGGTTTTTGGCAAGCGTCCAATGTCGTGTGTGGTAAGCAAAAACAGGGTATGGGCGGCGGGTTCTTCTAGGTTTTTTAATAGGGCGTTAAAGGCGGATTGATTTAACTGCTCAACCCCTTCGATCCAAATCATTTTATAGCCGCCTTGGTGGGCGGTTTCATTGAGTTTTTGAATTAAATTGCGCACCTGTTCTACGTTGATGTCTTTTTTGTCTTCTAAACGTGAGAGGTGATAAAAATCGGGATGTTGTTGCCCTGCCAGTAAGTGGCACGATTGGCATTGACCGCAAGCCCCTTGGTTTGATGGCGCTTGGCACAAGGTTTTATGCACCACGGCGGTCACAAATTGTTCAATGCCTATGCCTTTAGGGCCGGACAATAAGTAGGAGTGCCCCAGTGAATCGCCTAACTGGTTCCACTGCTGCCATTGTGTTTCAAACCAAGGATAGAGCGGTTTCATATAAACAGCCCTTGTAAGCGTGTTTTAATTTGCTGTTGCACGGAGTCGATGGGCTGACTGGCATCCAACACTTTGTAACGTGCTGGCGACTGGTTTGCCCGCGCCAAATAAGCGGCTCGTACTTTTTCAAAGAACGCCTGTTTTTCTTGTTCAAACCGATCAATCACCTGCCCTGTCTCTTGACTGCGCGATAAGACGCGCGACATGCCTATCTCAACGGGTAGGTCAAAAATAAAGGTTAAGTTGGGTTGAAACCCTTGTTGCACCCACTGTTCTATTTGGGCAATACGCGCCATATCCAGCCCTCTTGCACCGCCTTGGTAAGCGTATGTGGCATCGGTAAAGCGGTCTGAAATCACCCATTTTCTTTCGGCCAATGCGGGTTTGATTTTTTCTTGAATGTGTTGCGCTCGGGCGGCAAACATTAACAACAACTCGGTATCGTCACACATCGCGCCAAAGTCTTTATTGAGTAGAATGTGTCGAATGGCTTCACCAATTTCTGTACCGCCTGGCTCACGCGTCACTACGACATCAATACCTTGTTCAATCAGAAACGATTCCATCCACAGTAAATTAGTGGATTTCCCCCCCCCTTCGGGGCCTTCTAATGTAATAAATTGACCTTGCATGAATGTTTTCTCCAATTTTTTTGTGGAGCGTCCAGACTCCGCTAACTATTTTGTGGAGCGTAAATCGCGAAATACACTCCACAAACAACTTTATGGTGCATAGAGGTTCCATCCCAGCCCTCCCCTTGTCAGGGGAGGGAGCCAAAGAGAAAATATCTGCAATTACGATTATCATTAATCACTGATATTTTCTTTTTTTAATGCGTTAGCCCTGAGGGGGGGGGTTATTTTTTATTCAACAAATACTTACGCACAGCACGATTATGCTCAACCAAAGTGTTTGAAAAATAGTGCTCTCCTCCACCTTTTGCAACAAAATAAAGGGCTTTGGTTTTTTCTGGATGCATGACGGCATAAATCGCTTCTTTGCTTGGCAGTGCAATGGGTGTAGGGGGTAAGCCGTCTATTTTATAGGTATTGTAGAGCGTTTTCTCGCGTAAATCGCGTTTACGAATATTGCCATCATACGACATGCCTATGCCATAAATCACGGTTGGGTCGGTTTGTAGGCGCATTCCGCGTCGCATTCGGTTGACAAACACGCCTGCAATTTTAGCGCGTTCAGAAGCAATGCCGGTCTCTTTTTCAACAATGGAGGCTAAAATCAGTGCCTCGTATGGGGTTTTGATTGGCAAGCCTTTTTCGCGTGTTTTCCATGCCAATTCCAAATATTGCTTTAATGCTTTATGCGCTCTTAAAATAATTTGTTGATCAGTATCTCCTGCCTGATAATGATAAGTCTCTGGCAATAACCACCCTTCAAGATTAGCATAAGGGTACTTAACAAGCGACTTTTCTGGAAGCCGGTCTTCCAGTTTCAAACGACTCTGCAACGCAGACAGGTCATTTAAATTCAATGTCTTTTTAATTTTTGGCAAGGCTTGAATGCTTTGTAACGCCTGTTGCACCGTTTGACCAGCAATAAAGGTTACAGGGTACTGTACGGTTTGACCTTTAATTAAATGCTCAATTAACTCATCCACCCGCCAATGCGGTTGAATGATTATTTCCCCCGCCTTTAATAAGTGATGTTTTTTTTGATAGCGCAAATACCACGTAAACCATTTAGGAGAAGACAAAAACCCTTTTTGATGCAGTAAGTTTGCAACCTGTTGTGCAGAACTGCCAGAGGGAATCTCAATCACAACAGACTCACTCTGTTCTGAAACAGGACGATTTAAAAACTGGTTAACCTGCCAATAACAGAGTGCAAAAACAACCGTAATAATAACCATCAACAGTACTATAATACGCTTCAACACAAGTGCTCCCTTTTTAAAACCAGCGCATTTTTCAACTGCCATTTATTCCATTCTTCTTGTATTTTCAAGCTGTTATCTACCTTAAACAACTTGGATTCTAACTTTCTAACCGGCATAATGCCTCGTATTGCATTACTCAAAAAAAGTTCATCTGCTGTTTGTAACCATTTCAGCGTAATGTCTGCTTCCAGCCACTCCCACCCTAACGAACCAAGCAATGAGAATAACTGATAACGTGTCGTACCCTCTACACCACTCTTATCCAATTTAGGTGTCATCACTTGATGCCCTTTTATCATAAACAGGTTAGACTGCGTTCCTCCAATCACAAACCCCAAAGCATTCAGCATAATCCCTTCATCCTGTTGCTTTTGAAGCACTTCGGTGCGTGCCAACACATTGGCTAACCGATTTAAATGTTTTACCCCAGCCAGTTGAGGTTGAATGCACGCTTGCGTTTGACAACACTCAATCTCCATTGAATAACAAGCCTCGTCAAGCCCCTGATTAAGTCCCATAAGGGGGGGAAAATTTAATGGTTCCGTTTGCTGGCTCACTTGTATTAAGAGCAATGGCTTCGCCTCTTTTGAAAAAGCATACCCCCGTGCCTGATGAGGTTCAGGAAGCCCGCGAGACACCAATACCTTAAGCATTTTATAACTTGAAGTTTCTAACCCAAGCTGTTGATTAAAATGAAAAACAGACAACCCAATCTGTTGTAGAACGGTTGATTCATCTAGCCATCCCGTCCCTTCAGGAAAGCACAAACGCTGTGCTGACTGCTCTAAACGACGCCAATGAGCCGGCCAGTTTAGCAAAGCATTATCCAAACACAATAAAGTGGTGAAAAAGCCATCTCCATAATGAAACGCTCTATCCTGAACAGACAGCGAAGTAATTGGCTGACCTTTCAGATAGGTTATCGAACTTGAAGAGTGAGCATTTAAATTCGTCATAACAATAAGGGTAAAAAATCCTCAAGAAAGTTCTAAACAAGTAAATTTAAAGCTAAAACCAAGCATCCACAGAAAGCAATGCATTCACCAACCCTTTTGCTTTATGCCCTGCTTCCACCAATTCTCTTTCTGCAATGGAATCGGCCACAATGCCTGCTCCTGCTCTAAACTGTACTGTTGGCACTCCCGCCTTTTGAAAATGAATCATGGTTCTAATTAAAATATTCAAATCCAGCGAACCATCACGATTAATGTAGCCCAACGATCCAGTATACGCTTCTCGTGGCATCTGTTCCAACTCCGCAATAATTTCCATGCAACGAATTTTGGGGCATCCTGTAATTGTGCCTCCTGGAAATACCGCATGAAGCACATCAAAGGGAGATAAATTTGGCTTTAATTTACCCCGTACATTCGACACAATATGATGCACATGCTCGTAAGTTTCAATCACCATTAACTCATTAACCTCAACCGTACCCGGCTGACAAATTCGACCTAAATCATTCCGCTCCAAATCAATAAGCATAATGTGTTCTGCACGCTCTTTAGGATCTGAAATCAACTCATCCATTAAAGCTTGATCGGCTTCTAAATCATCACTGCGTTTACGTGTGCCTGCAATAGGGCGCGTTTCAACCCAAGGAGCCTGATACTTTACCAAACGCTCTGGAGAGGAACTGATAACATGCCAGGGATTGCCTTGTGCATCTTTAAACCTTGCCAGGGCAGCAAACGGGGCGGGGTTGTGAGCACATAATGCACGATACACTGCAATGGCATCTGTACAATGCGCCTCATCAGAGGAAAAATGGTCGGCTTTATTTTTAAGCGATACTTGCCATTGACGGGATAGGTTGACCTGAAAAATATCGCCTGACAGAATGTATTCCTTAATGTTATGAATACCCTGTAAATATTTTTCCTCAGCCTCTTCTTCAAGCCCCATTTCAAATGCCTTTTTAGGCGTGTTGTTTAAATCTGGGGAAGGGGCAGGCATAACGCCTGGTGGTGAAACCAGAAGCGTATCGGCTTCCATTTGCTCAAGCAAATGAGCATATTCTGGCTCTGCCACCAAAAACACCTCTTGCGTAGCATGTTTTAAAATAATAGCCGCCGGCACACGTGTCAACACGGCCAATGGAAACCTGGAATTCGGTAACGCCAGTACAGGTTCAACCACTTGAGCATAGTCATAACTCAAATAAGCAAACCAACCTCCTGTAAAAGGCAGTTCGAAGGGGTTATCGCAAGCATCCATTTTAAGGTGCTCCCAATCGGCTTTAACCTCTTCCAAAAAAGCTTTTTGGTGTTCTAACGAATTAAGCTGAACCGTTTTTTGAGGGTAAGCAAAGAGAATATCGTACTCTCCCAACTCGCCTTTAGCCGTGCTTTGCAATAAAAAAGGATAACGCCCAGGAAACCAAGCGTGTAATTGAGAGAAATCGACAGTCGTACAAGACAGCGCTCGGGTAACCACACCCAGAGAACGAGGGGGATTTGACATAATCGTTAAATACTACACCTTACCAAACACCAATGAAGCATTGGTTCCGCCAAACCCAAACGAATTAGACAGAGCGTACTGAATGCTTGCATCACGTGCTTCATTTGCTACATAGTCCAAATCACACCCTTCTTGAGGCGTGTCTAAATTAATAGTAGGCAATAAGATTTGGTTTTTCATTGATAAAACGGTAAACACAGCTTCCATTGCACCTGCCGCACCGAGTGCGTGCCCTGTCATGGATTTGGTGGAACTCATTGCTAAATCATAAGCATGTGAGCCAAATACCGACTTAACCGCACTGGTCTCACATAAATCACCCGCTGGAGTGGACGTACCATGTGCATTAATGTAATCAACTTGAGAAGGCACCAACCTGGCATTTTTAAGTGCCAATGCCATACAGCGACCGGCCCCCTCTCCCCCCTTGGAAGGCAGAGTCATATGATACGCATCACCACTCATACCATACCCTAACACTTCTGCATAAATACTTGCACCACGCGCCTTGGCATGTTCATACTCCTCCAGAACCAGTGCACCCGCGCCATCACTTAACACAAACCCATCACGGTCCTTATCCCAAGGGCGACTCGCCGCTTGTGGGTCATCATTTCGGGTAGACAATGCTCGTGCCGCAGCAAACCCCGCCAATCCCAATTCGGTCGTAGCGTACTCTGCACCACCAGCAACCATTGCATCCACATCACCATATTCAATCATTCGTGCCGCATCACCAATACTGTGTGTACCTGAGGCACATGCGGTCGTAATGGCAAGATTTGGCCCTTTAAGACCAAACATAATAGACAAGTTGCCCGAAATCATATTAATAATAGCACTGGGAACAAAAAAAGGGGAAACACGACGTGGGCCTGATTTTAAATAAGTGCTATGTTGAGTTTCAATAGAACCAATGCCGCCAATACCCGACCCAATCGAAACACCGATACGAGTCGCATTTTCTTCGGTAATCTCAAGCCCTGAGTCTTGAATGGCCTGAACGCCAGCTGCAATGCCATAGTGAATAAACGGATCCATTTTTTTGGCTTCTTTTGGCAAAATATACTTTGACACATCAAAGTCTTTTAACTCTCCACCAAATTTAACGGCATACGCGTCAGTATCAAACTTGTTTAAGTAATCAATACCACTTTTGCCTGCGACCAAATTACTCCAGTTTTCTTCAACCGTTACACCAACCGCAGATAAAACTCCTACACCTGTAATAACAACACGACGTTTAGTCAAAACCAACCCCCTTTTTAATTCCCTTTTTCATAACGCAAAATGCATCACACATAACACAAACAAAAAAAGCCGTAAAATACGGCTTTTTTAAAAAACGTTCACGTAATCTATAAAGAATAAATTATAAATTGGCGTTTACGTAGGCAGTTGCTTGCGCTAATGTTGAAATCTTTTCAGCTTCTTCATCAGGAATTTCACAATCAAACTCTTCTTCCAGCGCCATAACAAGCTCAACGGTGTCTAAAGAATCAGCTCCCAAATCATCTACAAAAGAAGCATCTGCTGTTACTTGATCTTCTTCTACACCCAATTGCTCAACAACAATTTTTTTTACGCGCTCTTCAATACTGCTCATGGAATTCTCCAAATTAACTTAATATGAGAGACTTTTTATTTAAAAGCACTTTCCAAAAGCACCTTAAAAAAGCCCCTATTTAAAAATCTTCTAAATTTTGACGTATTCTCGCTTTATACTCAGCGTTTTTCAAGTCTTATCAAAAATTATTTTACCGAATAAGGTCAAGATCGAATAAGTAATTATGTCAGATCAATCACTTTAAAAAAAATAATGGCCTTATACCATATACATTCCGCCATTCACATTCAAGGTTTGCCCTGTAATATAGGCACCGCCTTCACCTGCCAAAAAGGTAACTGAACGCGCAATGTCTTCTGGAGACCCTAAACGATTTAAAGGAATTTGTTTGGTCAATATCTCACGCTGTTCTTCTGGTAAAGAGCGCGTCATATCCGTATCAATAAAACCAGGGGCAATCGTATTTACCGTAATATTTCTGGCTCCAACTTCTCGTGCCAGTGATTTACTAAACCCAATAATACCCGCTTTAGCCGCAGCATAGTTAGTTTGTCCTGCATTCCCCATCACACCAACAACGGAAGCAATATTAATAATACGCCCTTCCTTGGCCTTCATCATCCCTCGTAAACATGCTTTGCTCATACGAAAAACAGAACTCAAATTGGTTTGAATAATATCATCCCACTCATCCTCTTTCATTCGCATTAACAAATTATCTCGTGTAATGCCTGCATTATTTACAAGAATGGTTGGCACACCAAATTCTTTGGTTACTTCAGCCAGAACACGGGTAATCGTATCGGCTTGGGTTACATTTAAACACTTACCCCCCCCTTTTACTCCTGCTTTTTTTAAATAGGCTGTAATGTTCTCTGCACCAGATTCTGACGTAGCCGTACCAATAACAATGGCACCTTGTGCAGCCAAATCTAATGCAATCGCCTTGCCTATTCCCCGACTTGCACCTGTAACAAATGCAACCTTTCCTGTTAACATGAGTTTTCTACCTGTTTTTGTATGTTAATTGATCTGGTCTAATGATACTGACTATTCTACAAACTTACTAACGCTTTTTCCAATGTTGCCATATCAAAAACAGGCTTCACCGCTATTTTTCGGTCAATACGGCGATTAAGCCCCATCAAAACTTTACCAGGCCCCAGCTCATATAACGCCTCCACACCTTGGGCCTTCATTGCTTTAACCGTTTCAACCCACTGAACAGGGCGATACAACTGTTGAACCAATAATGACTTAATCTCATCACCGTTTTTTGCTTCTGAAAAGTGCACATTATGCAAAACAGGCACTGATGGAACATTAAATGACATATCAGCTAATTTTTCAGCTAATTTTTCAGCTGCTGGCTTCATTAATGAACAATGTGAAGGCACACTAACGGGCAAAGGCACAACACGAGATGCACCGGCCTCCGTTGCGGCAACAATCGCAGCCTCTACCGCTGCTTTATTGCCTGCAATCACAACTTGACCGGGCGAGTTAAAATTAACCGCTTCGACCACACCTTCAACCTGATCGCAAACAGCCACAACCTGTGCATCTTCCATTCCCAATACAGCGGCCATTGCTCCTTGGCCAGCAGGCACCGCAGATTGCATTAAACGACCACGCTCCGAGACCAGTTCAACTCCTTGCGCCAAACTCATCACACCACTGGCAACCAGTGCCGTATATTCACCTAAAGAGTGACCTGCCAGAAAAGCAGGAATACAGTCTGTTTGCGCCAATAATGTGCGATGCACCGCAATGCCAGCCGCCAACATTGCTGGCTGAGTCACATCCGTCCGGTTTAATATCCCCTCTTTATCCTTTTGAACCACGTCCCACAAGTCATAATTTAAAATCGACGATGCCTCATCAAACACTTCTTTTACTTGAGAATGAGATTCAGAAAGTTCAGCGAGCATGCCCACGGATTGCGAGCCCTGACCAGGAAAGACAAATGCATATGACATATTTAAACACCCTATTTAATACTGTTTACCATGACTGACAACTTTAAAAACAACAAAATTACAAGGGAAGCTATGATTAATAGCGAATTAAGGCAGAACCCCATGTAAACCCACCACCAAATGCTTCAAGTAATAACATATGACCTCGCTGAATACGGCCATCACGAATCGCCTCATCCAGCGCCATTGGTACAGAGGCACTTGAGGTATTGGCGTGTTTATGAACAGTAACCACTGCTTGCTCTGGTGAAAGTTTTAACTTTTTCGCTGTTCCATTAATAATACGCAAGTTTGCCTGATGAGGCACCAACCAATCAATGTCCTCTTTTTGCAATCCATTGGCATCCAGGGTTTCTTTCGCAATACGGCTTAAAGTATTTACCGCCATTTTAAAAACCTCATTGCCTCGCATTGCCATCGTGCGCTCTTCAATAGAATCGGTTTTTGGTAATTTGGAAACACCAGATGGTACATGCAATAAATCTTCATATTGCCCATCGGCATGGATATGAGTCGATAAAATACCCGCTTCTTCTGAAGCCTGCAATAAAACCGCACCCGCTCCATCACCAAACAAGACACACGTATTACGATCACTCCAGTTTGTAATACGAGACAAGGTTTCCGAACCAACCACTAACACACACTTGGCCATGCCTGTTTTAATAAATTGATCGGCAACACTTAAAGCGTACACAAACCCAGAACAAACCGCCTGAATATCAAATGCTGGACAACCATGAATGGCAAGACGTTGTTGTAACAGGCAAGCAGTACTGGGAAAGGTTTTATCTGGCGTGGTGGTTGCCACAATAATCAAATCAATTTCGCTGGCTTCTATTTCAGCCATTTCAAGTGCTTTTAATGAGGCTTGTTCAGCCAGATCACAAGTTGTTTGATCGTCTGCTGCAATATGACGTTGCTCAATGCCCGTACGTTCACGAATCCAGGCATCACTGGTATCAACCTTTTTTTCAAGATCAACATTGGTGACAATTTTTTCAGGTAAATAACGACCTGTTCCAATAATACGGCTGTAATTTTTTTGACTCATAATTTTAAGAAACCTTTTTCACAAACGAGAACAAAGCAAAAAAGCGTTTTATAAAACGCTTTTTTCTAAGCCGTGCTTCTGTGAGAGGAGTAAGAAACAGGGTTATTCATCACCCATTTCATTGGCCTGCTGTTTAATCAATTTGGAGACTTCAGAAGAGATTAACTCTGGTACATTTTTCTTTGCTTCTAAACGCGCTTCTGCAATGGCATAAAAATAAGAGGCTTGATCAGCACCACCATGACTTTTTATCACAATTTTACGCAACCCTAACAGGGGAGCACCATTATAACGCCCAGGATCGACTTTTGCCTTAAAAGACTTTAAAACAGGGTAAGCAATGAGTGCAACAAATTTTGTAACTACATTTTTATTAAAAGCTCCTTTTAAATAAAAAGAGATCATTTTTGCCACCCCTTCACTGGCTTTTAAAGCAATGTTGCCATCAAAGCCATCACAGGCCACAACATCCACATTGCCTTTAAAAATATCATCCCCTTCAATATACCCGATGTAATTCATATTTGGCATTTGAAGAATTTGATGAGCATCTTTAATGCGCTGATGCCCTTTAATCTCTTCTTCTCCAATATTTAACAGCCCAACTTTAGGAGAGGGATTATCATCAACAGCACGTGCCAACACTGACCCCATCATGGCAAATTGTGCCAGTTGTTCACCAGTACACCCAACATTTGCACCCAAATCCAAAACATGCACATGCCCTTTCATCGTCGGCATAGTGGTACAAATAGCAGGCCGTTCAATATCAGGCAACATTTTTAAAACAAATTTAGCCACTGCCATTAAAGCACCCGTATTACCCGCACTCACACATGCATCGGCCTGGCCATCTTTTACCAAGTTTAATGCAATTCGCATAGAGGACTGTTTTTTCTTTCTTAACGCATTTGAAGGCAGATCATCCATTTCAACAACTTGATCAGCATGTTGAACAGACAAACGAGAGGAGTCGTATTGATGAGTTGAAAGCGCGGCATTGATTAGGTCTTCTTTTCCGACCAAAACAATGTGAATATCAGAGAATGAATTAAGCGCATCAAGTGATGCTGGAACGGTAACAGATAAACCATGATCACCGCCCATCGCATCGATGGCAATTTTAATAGCCAAAATGAATTAAGCCTTATCTTGAACGACTTTCTTACCTTTATAGTAACCATCCGCAGTAATGTGGTGGCGACGGTGAACTTCACCTGTTGTTTCATCAACCGTTAAAGCCGGTGATGTTAAGGCATCATGAGAACGACGCATACCGCGTCTTGATGGGGTTTTACGGCTCTTTTGAACTGCCATGATAATCTCCTAATTAAATCTAAATTCATTCGTAATAACTTAACTTATCCCTAAAAAATATTATTTTTCAGGGATAAGTTCAAGCCATTTCATCTATTCTTTTAACCCTTGCAAAGCGGCAAACGGATTAGGCTTTTCAGTACGGTCATCCTCCGCAGAGTCTGAGACAACGTCATTTTTATAGGGCATTAAGCTTGACTCTTTTACGGGAGAAAGAGGAACAGAAAGCAACAGCTCCTCATCAACCCAGTCAAAAGAGGACATTTTACCCTCTGTTAACTCAAACACCTCAATCTCTGCAGGCAAATCTTTTACTAACGCCAGCGACTCTGTAAAAACCCCTTTTATTTCCGATACAACAGGAAAGTCAAACATTTCTAACGAGCGCTGACACTGTAACTCAAGAACTGTTTCTAGTTTCATGATAAACGCTGGAAACTTTAATGCTTTATCATAATAAAAATTCAGTTCAACCCGAACCTCTCGATCAGATGAACCAATCACCTCAACCAAACGCTTTAAACGACTTTGATTGACTCGCCCCACAAATTGTTTATTATGGTTCACCGAGTTGATTGGATCAATAAATTCAGGTAGCTTGTCTAACATAGGCGCGAATCATACCGCTATCGCTTAATGAAGTCAAAAAATAACTCAAAAAACAACCATCTTTTTTAACCTAACAAATTCAAGTTCAAACAAAACAGGAACATTTAAACACCATGCCACTACCTTCAATTATCCTGGCGTCCACGTCACCTTTCCGAAAACAGCTCCTTGAAAAACTCCACCTCCCTTTTCAACAAATTGCCCCCAACATTAATGAAACCCCCTTAATAAGTGAGACACCAAAAGAGATGGTCGCCCGATTATCGACACAGAAGGCCTATGAAATTGCACAACAACACTCAAACAGCATCATCATTGCATCCGATCAATGCGCGACATTTCAAAACAAACCCATTGGTAAACCTCACACACAACCAAAAGCAACCAAGCAATTACAGCAATTTAGCAATCACACAATTACTTTTTATACAGGGTTAACCGTCATCAACACCCAAACACAACAAACCTTTGAAGCGATGGACACCACTCATGTGCAATTTAGAAACCTATCACAACAAATAATTAAAAATTACCTTGATATTGAGCAACCATTCAATTGCACAGGCAGTTTTAAATCTGAAGGGCTGGGCATTACTCTGTTTAAAGAAATCAACAGCAAGGACCCAAACGCACTCATTGGACTGCCTTTAATTGAACTCACCAATATTTTTTATAAAATGGGTTATGCTCTACCCCTTTTAGACAAAGAACAAAAATAACAACATACCTGCCAGTAACTGCACTTTAAATTCGGGGCAACAACCAGGCGTTCAACTCCTGCAAAGAATTTAACTCTGCAATGGGCTGGTAGGGAGAAAGCACATCCATCTGATGCACTCCATGACTTAAAGCAATGCGATCCATGCCAATGTTCTGCGCCATCTCCATATCAAAAGTGGTGTCTCCAACCATAACAGCATCGTCAACAGATAAATCAAATTCCACTAAAATTTGTTCTAACATTAATGGGTCTGGCTTTGAAGCAGATTCAACGGGAGTACGGGTCATATCAAAATACACTCCAAAACCACTTTCTTTCAATACCCGATCCAACCCTTTACGACTCTTACCTGTTGCAACCGCTAATTTGACATAACTTTGACTTAAATTAAACAATAACGCTTCGGCACCATCAAAAGGCACCATTGCAACCTCACTCTCTTCTAAAAAATACTGTGTATACGCTTCCGCCATTGCCACAACCTGATGGTGATTCGCATTAGGGTATAAACCCAAAATCGCATTCTCCAGGCTTAATCCAATAATTTGCTTAGACTCATCATGAGATAACACAGGAAAACCACACGCTTTTGCCGCATATTGAATGGAGTTCACTATACGCGCTTCCGAATTCATCAGCGTACCATCCCAGTCAAAAATAATTGCTTTATATTTCTTCATCTTATTTTCAATACATCCATAATCTTTTTAAAATCAGAGGGTAACGGTGCTTCAAACAACACCTTTTCTTCGGTTACAGGGTGTGTAAACCCTAAAAACTGAGCGTGTAATGCTAAACGCTTCATGCCCATTAACCTAAACTTTTTATTAAGCGTCCGGTCACCATAGCGATCATCCCCCAACAGAGCACACCCTTGCGCCAAGGCATGCACTCTAATTTGATGAGTTCGTCCTGTTTTAAGTTTAACAGACATCAATTCACACCCTTTCAAAGACTGCTTCAAGCGAAAAAAGCTGACGGCCTCCTTACCTGATTTTGAGACAGAGACATGCCACCCACCCTCCTTCAAATGAGTTTTTAGCAAAGGTAACTCAACTTTTTGTATTTTTTTAGGCCACGTTCCCGTCACAATCGCCAAATAACGCTTATCAAACTTATTATCCCGAATTTGTGCATGCAACGCTTTTAATACCGATGCTTTTTTTGCAATCAACAAGCACCCCGAGGTATCCCGATCAATACGATGAACCAACTCTAGGCGTTTGGCCAGCGGACGCAATAGCCGAACCACTTCAATCAACCCCCAATTCACCCCTCCACCGCCATGCACTGCCACACCAGAAGGCTTATTCATCACAATTAAATCATTATCTTCAAATAAAATACTCGACTCAATGCGCTTTAATTGAGCATAAGGAATATCTGATTCATTAACCTCAATTTTGTCAGGCATTTTAACAGGAGGAATGCGAACCACATCACCCGCCTTCAATCGGGTACTCACCTTGACTCGTCCTTTATTTACCCGTACCTCACCCTTACGAATAATACGATAAATCAATGTTCGTGGAACTTTACGCAAGTGACGCATTAAAAAATTATCAACCCGCTGCCCTTCATCTTCCTCTGTTACCTCTATTCGTTTTACGCCCGACATACCTACTTCTGCTTACATGTTATTCACAAATTGTGCAACAGTTTACAGGGAGAACATCATATTGTCATTGCATACCTTAAAAAGGAATGCTATATTTGCACGGCTTAAATTTGTAATTGATGCCGTTTTACGCTTTAACAGCCTAAAATCAACACAAAAGAATTTTAAAAGGCCAACAAAATCGACTCGCTTATTTCGCTAAAAAACAAGCAAAGCTATCGTTTTTGTTCATTATTTAAAACCTTCTGAGTCAAACATCCATTCAAGACAATAAAAGCCGAAAAACAAGGAAAGTATGCTTACAAAAGCACCCCACTTGTTTTTAAAACTGATTGGTGCTAAATATCGTTAAAACGAATTTATAAGACACCAATACAGAGAGACGAAAAAGCGAATAAAAATATAAAAAACACTTAAACTCGCCTACTTTAAAAAAAGGCGAACTCATAAAAGCAGTACAAGTGTTTAAAAGTACCGTTAACAACAGACAATGTCTGCTGGCTAGAGCAAACAGCCTAAAATTAAATCATAAAATGCAATGCGTTTGCTCGATACAACTGTTACACGAAATAGAAACCATTACTAAATGATTTGTAATACGGCAAATCATAAGCCAGGAATGGCGCGTAAACCATAAGACCCATAAGTAAAGTATGCCACGAGTGATTGACTTGAAAAAAATCACCAGCTTAACTTTCAGGCGCTATTAATTAAAAGGCGACTGAAAACAGAATCAATTCTGTTTTCAGTCATAGGCCAACAAACGCCTACTTTACTTCTGTGTACGTCTGTCATACGCTTTAAATACATATAAACTGTATAAAAGCGCTTCTATTTCGGCTGGTAACAACCTGCCTAAAACACACTTTTTTTCAGCCTCTTTCGTTCGCCTATTGTCTTTTATGTCTTAATGTCTGGTTCAGCCTAACTGAAAAAGAGAAAAGCATGAAAAGAATGCTCATTAATGCGACTCAAGCAGAAGAGACTCGCATCGCCCTTGTTAACGGGCAAACCCTATACGACCTAGATATTGAAACACCTCATCACCAAAAGAAAAAAGCCAATATTTATAAAGGGCGCATCACCCGTGTTGAGCCCAGCCTAGAAGCCGCTTTTGTTGACTATGGCTCAGAACGCCATGGTTTCTTACCCTTTAAGGAAGTTGCTGAAGAGTATTTTCCCAAAACCAAACCCGAATCAGGACGTTTTAGCATTAAAGATGTACTAAAAGAAGGGCAAGAAATCATTGTTCAAGTGCAAAAAGAAGAACGGGGTAACAAGGGAGCGGCTCTTAGCACTCAAATTACACTTGCCGGCCCATACGTTGTCATGATGCCAAACAACCCTAAAGCCGGAGGCATTTCCAGACGAATTGAAGGCGAAGACCGCTCAGGAATTCGTGATACACTGCGCGATCTGGACACCCCTGATGGCATGGGGCTGATTATTCGTACCGCAGGTGTTGGCAAAAATACCGAGGAATTACAATGGGGAGTTAACTATCTCGTTCAACTATGGGAAGCCGTTAAAAAGGCCTCTAAAGAACGCGCTGCTCCCTTCTTAATCCATCAAGAATCCGATATAGTCATACTCGCCATTCGTGACTACTTACGCCAAGACATTGGCGAAATTATTATTGACAATATGGATGTTTTCCATAAAGCACGTGACTTTATTCAACACGTTATGCCACAACAGGTGTACAAAGTAAAACCCTATCAAGATACCATTCCTCTATTCACTCGCTTTCAAATTGAGTCTCAAATTGAGTCCGCCTATCAGCGCGAAGTCACTCTGCCCTCCGGTGGTTCCATCGTTATTGACATCACGGAAGCTTTAACAGCCATTGACATAAACTCAAGCCGAGCCACAAAAGGCAACGACATTGAAGACACAGCCTTCAATACCAATATGGAAGCCGCAACTGAGATTGCTCGCCAATTACGATTACGCGATTTAGGTGGATTAGTGGTGATCGACTTTATTGATATGCACTCTAACCGCCATCAACGTGAAGTGGAAAATAGAATGCGTGAAGCCGTTAAATCAGACCGGGCTCGCGTTCAAATTGGCAAAATCTCACGCTTTGGCTTATTAGAAATGTCTCGCCAACGTTTACGCCCTTCGATTGAAGAATCAACACAAATTGTCTGCCCACGCTGTCATGGTGTTGGTGTTATTCGGGGAGTCGAATCGCTGGGACTCTCCATTTTACGCTTACTTGAAGAAGAGAGCATGAAGGAACAAACACGCCGCGTTACCGTTCAGCTTCCAGTGGATGTGGCAACTTTCTTGTTAAATGAAAAGCGCAACCAAATCATTAAAGTTGAGAATCGTCATAACTTGCATGTATTAATTGTGCCTAATGAACACTTAGCAACACCACAATACATTATAGAACGCACTCGTAACGGTGATGAATCACCCATTAATGCCAGTTATGAAATTAAAGAAATTACACACCCCGATCTCCCACAACTTGACGACACTCAAAACCAACCTCAAAAATCCAAAGAAGAACCTGCGGTTAAGGCAATACAACAAACTGCCCCTCCAGTATCCAAATCAGACTCCAAACAAGAGACAAATAAACCAGGACTCTTTTCTCGTGTTTGGAGCGCACTGTTTAGTAAAGAAGACGAGGCACCAGAAGACGTACCTAAAAAACCTCAACGACCCAACCGCAATCGTAATAATCGCCGTGACGAACACCATAACCGTCGCTCACACAGTAACCGCCGTCAGGTAGCAGATGTTCAAAATAAAAAATCTGCTACCCCATCTTCTAATACAAGAAAAAATAGCTCAGACTACTCAAAAAAACCAAATCGTCGCTCAAATAAAGACGAACGGGGTCGAAGAGAAAAAGAAGATCGTAGAGAAAAAGGGCTCCCTAGCAACCAAAAAGAAAGCATAAAAACAACTGAAGCCCCATCCAACAACGAAAACACCCCTAAAAAGTCTCGTTCAGGAGGGCAACGCCATCGTAGCCGTTACAATAGCCGAAACTATAACAGTCGTCGTCGTGCGCCTGCTGATGCTGAAGCGCTTTCAGTAGAATCGGTGATTGCCAATACGGCAAAAATGCAACAAGCAACTGCATCAAAAGAGGCTGTTATCAAAGAACCCCTTATATCCAATGTATCCAATGTTTCTGAAACAACATTAACAGAAACAGCGAACACAATAGTGGTCAATGAAGCCTCAAAAAAAACCAACGTAACGGATACACCCAAAACAGGCAACGCTCTAATAAAAGTTGAAGTAACCGATACAACAGAAATAGACAGCACTCTAATACAAACGGAAGTACCCAGTACAACAGAAACAGAGCTCACTCCAACAAAAGCAGAAGTAATTGATACAACAGAGGTTAACGAAACGCCCAATCTTGTTGAAAAACAAGAATCTGTATCATCAGACAAACAACCCAAAGACTCATAACCCTTTCTGAATCTAACTTCTAGCTTAGCCCGCCCTTCGGGCGGGGCTTTAAAGAGGCCACTTCATTGTTGGGCTTGTTGACTTGCCCAAAACCCAAGCGACTTAATCAGAGTGTAAAAAATTTAGGCTCAACCGACCCTCTAATCTCCACTACAAGTGCTCCTGTTTAATATGTTCCAATAAGCCTTTTGAAGCCGACTCAACTAAATCAAATACATGATCAAACCCTTGTGCTCCACCATAATAAGGATCAGGCACTTCCGTTTCTGAAAATGCATCTGTATACTCTAAAAACATCTTAATTTTACCGTCATGCTCAGGCAAAGCCACCTCTTTTAAATGATAAAAATTGGCTTCATCCATTGCTAATACGTAATCATACTGATAAAAATCACCCAAATCAACCTGACGAGCCCGCAAATCACTCATATCAATTCCACGTTCTTTCGCCACTAGTATTGAGCGACTATCAGGAGATTTTCCAATATGAAATGCCGCTGTTCCTGCTGAATCTATTTCAATCAGACTCTCAAGACCCTCTTCTCTCACCAAGTGACGAAAAATGCCGTGTGCCGTTGGAGAACGGCAAATATTTCCTAAACATACAAACAAAACAGATACTTTTTTACTCATCTCACCCACGTCCTTAGTTTAAAATAGGAGATAAAATCACCTTAAGATTTTTACACGATACCGACACGAAAAAAATGTACAGATAAAAATACGCTTGATTTTTTATTTTAACTAGCCCTTATTCACCTTATGGATTTCGGGCATCGTGTGCTTCGCTTCATGTCCCTTTCGTGCAAAAGTCTTTATTGCGACATTCAGCAATCCCTAAACAAGTCGTCACAATAAATGTCACTATTCTACAAGGCCATCCAATTAAATGCACTCCTGCCCCTCTTACCCATTTCAATTTACTTTTCATTCTTCATGGATTCACTATGTCGATCATGACATCCTTATTGCCAACAAACCCAGTGGACTTTTATCCGTTCCTGGTAGAGGGCCTGAAAAACAGGAGTGTCTCCTCTCCCATATCCAAAGATTCTACCCCACCGCTAAAATCGTCCATCGCCTTGATATGGACACATCAGGCTTAATGGTACTGGCCTTAAATTCAGAAACACACCGAAATTTAAGCCGACAGTTTCAAGAACGACAAACGGCTAAAACCTATTATGCCATTTGTGCAGGAACGGCCAGTCTCAAACAAGGTTACAGTAAACTGCCTATGCGATGCGACTGGGAAAGGCGTCCACTTCAAATAATTGACTTTACCTATGGAAAATATGCTGAAACGCATTGGGAAGTTATTCAACAGTACAACCATCATTTTTTAGTCAAACTCATTCCCGTTACTGGGCGCTCTCATCAGTTACGATTGCACATGAAATTACTGGGACATCCTATATTAGGAGATAATCTCTATGCAGACCCCATTACCTTAAACATGGCTAAACGTTTACTGCTCCATGCCAGCGATCTTTCTTTTAAGCACCCTGTTACCCAAGAAAAAATGCACTTTCATATTCCAGAGAAC
This sequence comes from Thiomicrorhabdus sp., assembly GCA_015487495.1. GTDB lineage: Bacteria > Pseudomonadota > Gammaproteobacteria > Thiomicrospirales > Thiomicrospiraceae > Thiomicrorhabdus. The sequence goes on along the minus strand of WFPP01000077.1, from coordinate 15,419 downwards.
ATAACAGAAAATCTAAAGAAAGCTCTGAACAACTCCCTGTTTACAAAAAATGGCACAAACCATGCTTGATATTTTCATACCTTTAACCCACTTAAAACTTAAACGTTAGAGACGCTCAAGAAAAAAAGCCATTTTTTTGTTCTCAAAAAGGCTTCTACAACCAGTGAACAGGAAAACAAGTCATGTCGGATATCAATATAGAGAAAGACGATCAAGCCACCCAAGAAATGTTAGCAATGATGGGGGAAATCACCGAAGAGATGGATGCGGCACTTAAAGAACACCCACCTGAACAACAAGATGACGACTTACTCAATGCACTCGACGGCTTACCTGACGAGTTAGAAAAAAAGTCCCCCCCTTCTATTACTGAAGAAGAAGTACCTGATGAAAACAGCCTTAATCTAGAAGACATTGATGCCATTATGTCTGACATTGATGATGACACCGAAACGTCGATTGAAGTTTCCCCCCCACTCACCCCTCCTGATGAGACAACGAATTCGCCAATGCCCAGTAATGAAAATGAGGCCTCAAAAGACACCGATATTCAAATGAATCCGGAACTGGAAGAAACATTACACATTCAAACAGAACAACCAGAAAAAATTTTAGAGGAAACAGCTCATGAGCCCAACTCAGAACGCCCTACTGAAACTTCTCTCGATGAACCCATAGAAACAAAATCAAGCGCAACGGATACAGAAACAGAACACACAGAATCTAAACAAGAAGAAGTCATCGAAGAACCCCCCTCAACAGAGCAAAAAACATCCGATAATGATATTCAGCTGGTTGAACAGACCCAGCAATCCGTTCGAAACATGGAAGAGGCAATTCAAATTGATCAAGAAGTACACGAAATAGCCACACAAATTCAAGAACATGCCCAAGAAGCCATTCAAACAGCCTTAATAACAACCGAACAGGCACAACACTCAGCAGAACAAATTCAACAAGCCATACAAGACACTTTTAGCGCTTCTGAAAAAGCATTACAAGCTGCCCAAGCGGCAGGCTATATTATTAATTTCGACGAAACTGATTCCCCAATAGAGGAAGGTGAAATCACCCAAAAACTTCAAGAAATTGAAGAAAAAAATGCCCACTTAAAAGAAATCAATAACAATCTAAAACAACGTATTTTAGAATTAAAAGTATAGCCCCCATTACACAGAAAAGACATGAAACGAAGAACTCGACGCCCGAAACCCATAAAGTTCCGTTGAGACAAAAAATTAGACGTATTTTAATTTTTTTTTGTTTATGTATCCTTTTATGCAAAGGTCTCATAGCATTAAACGTATTTTTCTCCTTAAAATTGGAGATAATACCCAAACTTAAGAAAACGCTGAAGACGTCCAATCAACATTTTCGTGGTTTTATTAATCAATGACTTACGTGCTTGTTTTTGAAAAAAAATGGACTTAAGCAGAGCTTCCTTAATAAACACATAATAAAAATTTAAAAATTAAAAGAAAAACTCTTTACTACAATAAAAAAATAGGCCACCCCATGAGCAATATCGTTGATGACTTACAACAAGATGTTGAACAACTTGAAGAAATCACTCAAAAAATGGATGAGAGTGCTCAAAACGTTACACAACAAAAAAAACGTCTCAACACTCAAGAAATAGACAGCACCCGCCTTATCCTTGAAACCTCCAACACCATTCAAGAAGCAACCGAACAAAGCCATTTAGCAGCCAACACTGCGATTAAACTTGCAGAACAACTTAAAGCACGAAATTTAGAGCTTGAAGAGCACAGTAATAACTGGCGCCAAGCAATTCGAAATATATTAAGAGACCAACAATCAGCCAAAAAATACTTTGCCATAATGATGGGCAGCACCGTTGCCATCAATATTATTACTCTCGGTGCACTTGGTTATTTTTTCTACTTTGCCAACCAAAAAAATGCTCAGCATCGTGGTGAAGTTCTGGATATTATTCAAACAGAAAACGCATTATTAAGTAATAAACTGACAATGCAATCTGACCAAGTTTCCACTCTGACTGAAGCCATGAGTTCAGACCTGAAAAAACTAATAAACCACGCTGGCATCAAGACCTCGCAACCTTCTATAACAACAGGGAACCCTCCCACAACAGAGAATCCCCCTATAGCAAAAAATACCGCCCCCCTTACCCCTGATTCTGACTCTTATAATACAGCCAAAACAAATACAACCAAAACAGAATCAAGCTTCGTTAACCAACCCAACCCAGTGGAAACACTTACCAGTCAATATGCGGAATTAAAAATCTTAATCGAAAAGATTCTTGCAAAGCAAACAGCACTGGAAAAACAACGCCTAAAAAGCACTTCGCCAGAACAGCTAAAAAAATTAAACGACCTTAACTGGTTAATTAAAAAACAAGGAAAAATGTTAAAAAATATTCAAAAAAATCTCGCCAATCGCCCTGCAAAAACAACAACCAATACCCAAATACAAAAAACACTAGATGCCTTAAAAGCCGAACTCAACAACCTTACAAAACAACAAACTGCCATTCAAACTCAAATACAAACTCTGCAAACAGGTTTTAAGCAATACACCAAAACACCCGCAGAAATACCCGCATACCGCTATAAAGCTAAACCTGACAATATTATCCCCCCATAGCATTTTACTTCAGTATCATGATTCACCTCCCCCGTAAACCAACGTTGCTACCGAAGAATCAAAGCTATAAAGTCAGTTGGGTTTGTGATATAAAGAAACCTTAAAAATACCCCCCTTTAACGTAACGAAATAACGGACAAAATCATGAACCCACTTAAAATTTTTAGCTTTCTTCTAACCTCAATTATCATCGCGTTTCTAATTATTTGGTTTGGCTTATTTAATATTTCTGCTAAAGAAAAACACTGGGAGATCACAACCATATTGCTCGAATTTATAAGGGAGCGCTCTATTGAAGTACGTGCAGAAGATATCCAAATTCCCAACACACTATCAACCCCAGAAATGATTTCAAACGGAGCTAAAAACTTTGATGCAATGTGCGCTCAATGCCATCTGGCTCCAGAAATGGAGCCAACAGAACTTCATCTTGGCCTATACCCACAACCTCCCATTTTTTATAAAGCAGAAAAAAAGCATGAAACACATGGTTTGGCCAATACTTTCTGGGTTATTCAAAACGGTCTAAAACTCACAGGCATGCCTGCATGGGGCGATTTTCATACCGATACCCAAATATGGGAAATGGTTGCTTTTTTAAATGTCTTAAAAGGCATGTCAGCAACAGAATACCGTAAATTAGTTGGCGAAGGAGGCCATACACACAAAGAAGGGTTTACTCATTCTGAAAAACCACATGGAACCGACACACATCAAACAGAAACAGGGCACCACATAAACTCAATCGATGACCATACGACACACGGTACACACGACCATTAATCTGGAATACCAAAAAACACCATCAGAGATTTCTTAACAACGCATTAAACGTTGCACTAGGACGCATAATATTAACAACCTTCTCTTCATCCGGTAAATAATAGCCTCCCAGATCAACGGCGTCTCCCTGTACACCAGTTAACTCTGCAATAATTGTTGTTTCTTGTGAGGCTAATGCCTCTGCGACAGGAGTGAATCGTGCTTTTAATTCTGCGTCATCATTTTGAGTCGCCAACGCTTGTGCCCAGTACATAGCTAAATAAAAATGACTGCCACGATTATCCAATTCACCTACTTTACGAGAGGGAGACTTATCTTCCTCCAAAAATGCAGCGATTCCAGCATCTAACGCATTTGCCAGTACCAAAGCTTTAGGGCGATTAAATACGGAAGACAAATGTTCAAGAGACACAGAAAGAGCTAAAAACTCACCCAAGGAATCCCAACGCAAATGGTTTTCAGATTGCAGTTGTTGCACATGTTTTGGTGCCGAACCACCGGCGCCTGTCTCAAATAGACCACCGCCATTCATTAGTGGCACAATTGACAACATTTTAGCCGACGTTCCCAATTCTAAAATAGGAAACAAGTCGGTTAAATAATCACGTAAAACATTACCTGTTACTGAAATAACATCTTTACCTTCTTTTACATGACGTAATGTAAAACGAGTCGCCTCTTCAGGAGACATAATATGCAATTCCAACCCGGTAATATCATGATCTAGCAAATAATGATTTACTTTTTCAATCAACTGATGATCGTGTGCGCGATGGGTATCTAACCAAAACACAGCTGGCTTACCCGTCGCTCTGGCTCGATTCACAGCCAACTTAACCCAGTCTTGAATGGCCGCATCTTTAACCTGACACATGCGGAAAATATCCCCTTTTTCAACAGGTTGCTCCAATAAAACATCGCCGTTTTCAGCCACAACTTTTACCACCCCTGGTGCAGACATTTGAAATGTCTTGTCATGCGATCCATACTCTTCTGCTTTTTGCGCCATTAACCCAACATTCGGAACAGAGCCCATTGTAGCTGGGTCAAATGCGCCGTGCTGTTTACAAAAGTGAATGGTTTCTTGAAACACACCAGCATAACAGCGATCAGGAATCACCGCCAGTGTCTCTTGTTGCTTGCCTTCATTATTCCACATTTTTCCTGATGCACGAATCATTGCAGGCATAGAGGCATCAATAATCACATCGCTCGGTACATGTAAATTAGTAATCCCCTTGTCAGAATCTACCATTGCCACATCAGGCTGTGCATCAAATACCGCTTGCAAATCCGCTTCAATTTCCGCTTTTTTATCCGAGTCTAATGTTTCAATTTTGGCAAAAACATCCCCTAATCCATTATTTGCATTTACACCTAATTGTGTAAACGTTTCAGCGTATTTATCAAACACCTCTTTAAAAAAGACCTCTACCGCTTGACCAAAAATAATTGGGTCAGATACCTTCATCATAGTGGCTTTCATATGAATGGAAAATAAAAGACCTTGTTCTTTTGCCTCTGAAATGGCTTTTTCCAAAAAAAGTCTTAATGCAGAGTGACTCATCACAGCGGCATCAATAATTTCCCCTCTCTGCAATGGCGCACTCTCTTTTAGACACTGAACTGCGCCATCTTCACCCACAAACTCAATTTTAAATGTCGTATCATCAGCAATCGTCATGGATTTTTCAGAGCCATAAAAATCCCCTTCATCCATACTGGCCACATGCGTTTTTGAATCCACAGACCATGCTCCCATCGTATGAGGGTTTTTCCTTGCATAATTTTTAACCGACGGTGGAGCACGACGGTCAGAATTTCCCTCACGTAAAACAGGATTAACAGCACTGCCCAATACTTTTGCATACGTCGCTTTAATCGCTTTTTCTTCATCCGTAGAAGGATAAGCCGGATAATCAGGAACGGCATACCCTTTTGCCTGCAACTCAGCAATGGCAGCTTCTAACTGAGGAATAGAAGCACTGATATTAGGTAACTTGATAATATTTGCATCAGGTCGCTTTGCCATCTCACCCAGTTCTGTCAAAGCATCCCCCATTTGTTGCTCAGGTGTTAAGTAGTCCGAAAAATGAGCAATGATACGTCCTGCCAAAGAAATATCACGGGTTTCAACAGTCACATCGGCTGCGGCCGTAAAGGCTTTAACAATCGGCAACAATGAATACGTTGCAAGAGCAGGCGCTTCATCGGTGAGAGTGTAAATAATCTTGGCTTGATCTTCTGACATAGCGGTTCCTTACTGATCGCTTTAAAAGATAATGCATCTTTCTTTTAAAGCTTACAAAATGAAAAATGTTAAAATGGAGGCTATTTTAACGCACTGCACTACAAAAATAGTTAAAATATCCTTTCATTTAAAGACACACATCATGAGCAACCTAATTTTATTCAACAAACCTTTTAATGTCCTATGTCAATTTACCGACAACAGTCCCCCCAAAAAACCACGTAAAACCTTGGCCGATTATATTCTACACAAAGGATTTTACCCGGCAGGCCGACTGGATCAAGACAGTGAAGGTTTACTCCTACTTACCGATGACGGTAAGCTACAACACCAAATAAGCGATCCAAAACATAAGCTTACTAAAACATACTTAGCACAAGTAGAAGGAGAAGTGACTCAAGATGCACTGTTAGCCTTGCAAAAAGGTGTCAAGCTCAAAGAAGGAATAACCCGCCCGGCACTTGCCAAAAAAATCCCTCCCCCTGCTTGGATCTGGGAAAGAGACCCTCCAATTCGACAGCGAAAAAACATTCCAACAAGCTGGATCGAACTCACGCTAACGGAAGGTAAAAATCGCCAGGTTCGACGCATGACGGCGGCGGTTGGCTTTCCAACCTTGCGATTAATTCGAACCCAAATTGGTCGCTGGAGCCTAAAAAACCTAGCTCCTGGGGCGTCCCTTCGATTAAAGATATGTTGATTAAATTTAAGCAATCAACATATTTCTTAAATCCGCATTACGCTCTGTTAAAATGGTTTTTTTGCACCATACAAGTACGAACAAAAAGAAATACCAAGCATATTGACTCTTGATTGTATCGTGCATAAACCTCAAAATAAAATACCGATTTTACAACGGAATTAATACGATTTTATGACACACGCTTACAACACAGACCACTCAAAGACCAAAGTGATTGTTGGGCTTTCAGGAGGAGTCGACTCCTCTGTTGCTGCCCTGTTGCTAAAACAGCAAGGTTATAATGTGGAAGGGTTGTTTATGAAAAACTGGGAGGGGGATGATACGGATGACTACTGCCCAGCTTCCGAAGACCTAAAAGATGTTTTAAATGTCGCCGAAGTCTTGGATATTCCAGTACACATTGAAAATTTTTCAGGTGATTACTGGGACAATGTATTCACACACTTTTTAGAAGAGTACAAAGCAGGTCGCACCCCCAATCCCGATATTTTATGCAATAAAGAAGTTAAGTTTAAAGCCTTTCTTCAACACGCTTTAGAGCTTGGAGCCGACTACATTGCCACAGGACATTATGCCCGAATAGACTGCGACAAAGATGGAACCTATCACCTGTTAAAAGGCGTGGATAAGAATAAAGACCAAAGCTATTTTTTATACACCTTACAACAACACCAGTTAGCTAAAACCTTATTTCCTGTTGGAGAACTTGAAAAACCTCTAGTACGGGAATTAGCTGAAAAATCAGGCTTAATTACCCATAACAAAAAAGACAGCACAGGCATTTGTTTTATTGGTGAACGAAAGTTTAAAGATTTTTTACAACAATTTATTCCTGCTCAACCCGGCAATATCATCGATGAGTTTGGTAACATTATTGGAAAGCATGACGGTTTAATGTATCACACATTAGGACAACGCAAAGGACTCGGTGTAGGTGGTGGACACGGTACAGGTAATGATCCCTGGTATGCAGCGGATAAAAATTTGAAAAAAAATGAACTCATTGCCGTACAAGGAAAACAACACCCCTTGTTACAACATCGCTACCTTATAGCCAACACTCTGGATTGGGTTTCAGGAAAATGCCCCCCCCTCAATACATCGCTTAAAGCCAAGATTCGCTACCGTCAAGAGGAGCAATCTTGCCAGATTTTATCTGAAAAAAAGGGCGTGCTACAGGTAAAATTTGATGAAACTCAACTGGCGATTGCCCCTGGGCAATCCATTGTATTTTATAAAGGAGATGATTGCTTGGGTGGTGGAATCATCGAACAACGCCTTCACTCCATAACAGAGCTTAACATATGACTGACTACACACAACAAGATCGAAGTCTGGCCTTAATTGGTATCTACCAAGTCGCACAACAAGTATACAACCTTGCTACAACAGGTAAAACCGATGAATTGGCATACCATACCAGTATTCAATCACTTTTTTGTGAAAATCCATCTAAAACACTGGATGTATATGGTGGCGACCTACTCAATCTTGAAGTTGGCATTACCAGCCTACTCAGCCAAATAAATTCAGGAGAAGGCAATCAAAGTCGTAATCTGGAAATCACACGTTACGTATTAAGCTTAATGATTTTAGAAAAAAAACTCATGAAAATGGGCGAACCCATGCAGAAAATAGCCCGTATTTTAGATGTAGCTAAAAGCCAACAAGCCCATTTTGGTATGGAACATGACAACGTCATAGCTTCCATTGCCCGCGCCTACTCTGAAAATGTCAGTAAAGTAAACCCGCGTATTATCGTAAACGGCCAACATGGCCATTTACAAAACCCTCGAATTGCCAACAAAATTAGAGCCTTACTGCTAGCCGGCATTCGGTCATCTCTACTTTGGCATCAAGTTGGTGGCTCTCGTTGGGGTCTAATTTGGTCACGTAAAAAATACTTGGCTGACGCCCTATCCTTTAAAGAATCGATTGAAAAAAACCGTCAGGATGACGACCAAAACAAAAATGATGCCCCCCCCCAAACAACCAAGAAAATAACACCACTCAAAAAGTAACCCGTTTATTTAAACAAGATTAAGGAAGCGCTGATTCAATCCTCTTCTAATCACTTTTATCCATTTCACCTTTTTCAAAAACAAAACACCCCGAAAAACAGTCCGTTTTTCGGGGGTGCTTATCATAATAAAACGGCTGTTTAACCCGCCTTATTTTACCGTTTCATAAGCAGGTAGCTTCACAATATCTGCCTTAGCCTTAAGCCCTTCCAAACGCCCTAAATATTGAGCATTACCAAACATTTCAGCAAACGCCTGATTAAGCGCGAGTCGACTGCCCTCTGGTAAAGCTTGCGAGCGAACACCTGAAACACGAAGCAAAATAGTGTCCCCTGTATTTAACTGAAATGAATGCCAAGACACCGCATCCTCCTCTGGTTTAGGCGTTTTAAAAGCTTCGCTGACCATTTGAGGCAATACCTTTTGCGTATTACGTGCAATCCAACCAACCACATTCCACTCAATACCATCACGCATAAGAGATTCAGGATTTTCACCCGCATCCAGTTTGACCAATAATGTATCTGCTAATTTAGCGGCCTCTTCAATCGCTACTTGACGCGTCAATTGTGCTTTAATTGCATCAGACACTTCTGCCAAAGGCTTTTGACGTTGCTCAACATATTGATTCACGCGAATAATAACCGAACGATTTGCACCTAACTCAATCGGTTCACTGTTCAAATGCTCATTTAATAGCTCTTCTGAAAATGCCGATGTTAACACTTTAGGATTCGATAAAATCTCACCTGCTCCCCCTTCCTGACTAAATACCTCAGAAGTCTGCACTGGAATTCCAACGGCATCCGCCGCAGGCTCTAAACTATCTGATTGCTCATAAGCAACCGTGGTTAACTGCTCCAACAAATCAAAATATTGACGCTCCGCCTCTTCCATTTTAAATTGTTCAGCCACCTCCGCTTTTACTGTTTCAAGAGGCTGTACTTGCTTGGGCTCAATCCCTTCCAACTTAATAATATGATAACCAAAGTCGGTTTTTACAGGTTCGCTGACCTGTCCTATCTCCAATGCAAAAACCACCTCATCAAACTCAGGAACCATCATACCTTGCTCAAACAGACCTAAATCACCACCCGATTCAGCTGATCCGGGATCTTGAGAATAGGTTTTTGCCAACGCTTCAAAACTTTCGCCTGCAGCCAGTTTTTCTTGAACTTCGGCCACGGTTTTCTGTGCCAGTGCCAAAGCTTCCTCCGTCTCTGCATCTACAGAAATCAAGATATGTTTGGCATGACGTTTTTCAGGAACTGTAAACAACCCCTTATTTTCATCGTAATACGCCTGAATAAGAGCATCATTCACTTCTATTGAGTCTGCAATTTTATCTTGAGACAGCTCAATATAATCAATAGACACTTTTTCAGGCTCAACATACTGCGCTAAATTTTTCTCATACGTTTCCTTAATTAAGGTTTCGGGAATATTTACCGTCTTTAAGAAAGGACGTTGATCAATACGCAAATAACTTACATCACGCTCCTGCCCTTGTAGTTTAGCCAGTTGTTCCACCTCAAATGGCGTCGCAAATGTAGATGACATTGTTAAAGCAGCAAACTGCCCTTCTAATAAATATTGGCGTTGCTCATATTCAAAACGCGCAATGTTTAATCCATTACGCATCAAAACTTCTTCATAAATTTTATCGGAAAACTTGCCATCTTGCTGAAACACTTCTGCGGAATGAATGGCTGCCGCCAGTTGTTGATCCGTAATCAACATGTGCTTCTCTTTTGCCCATTGACGCATCAACTCAGATTCAACCAGGGCATCCAATACTTGTGAACGTAACTCCTTATCTTCTACAACCTGGTCATACATGTCACCAAACTGCTCTTCCAGACGAGATTTTTGGCGATTATACAACGTTAAAAACTCTTTACCCGTAATATTTTCCCCATTGACCTCAGCCACCACAACCACTTTGTCCCCTCGGGCATATTGGTCAATACCAAATAACGCAAAGGTTAAAATAATTAATCCGACAATCACCCAAGCAATCCACCCTTGAGCGCGATCACGAATACTTTGTAACATGCAAAATCCTTTGTTTTATGACAAAAATTAATAAATAGTGCTTATGATACCAACCTACGTGACTTCTTTCATCTAATAATTACCCTAATCCCAAGATAGAAACAGAAAATAAAGAAAGTATCAGAAAGCCCTCCCATAAATTAAGGTCTCTAACAAGCCAACAAGATTCATTTTTAAAAAAAATCCCCCCCTTATTAATCCAAGTTCTACATATTTAAGGCTTTCACACCCAAATTCTTACATAAAAACGTAAAAAACAATGTAATAAATAAGTTAGGCTACAAGAACCCATGTGAATTTAACGCACTCCAAGTTAAGATAAAACACAATCAAAAAGGAAATTCTCATGAAAAAAATACTTTATGTGGATGACGCCAAGTCTTTACGAAAGTTAGTCAACCAAGTATTGCAGCCACACTATGACGTGATTTTTGCTGAAAATGGACTCGAAGGACTAAAGGCCGTCGAACAGCAAAAATTTGATGTTATTTTATCGGACATTAATATGCCCATCATGAGCGGATTTGTCTTTTTAGAAAAATTACGCCTACACCCAAATGGGAAATACACACCAACCCTTATGCTCACCACAGAAGCCAGCCAAGAAATGAAAGAAGAAGGGAGACGATTAGGCGCAACAGGCTGGATTGTCAAACCTTTTAACCCAACCAAATTAATCAATGCAATTGAACGCGTTTCCTAGGAAATCTCTAATTAAATCGCTTGAGGTTCCACAGGACGTTAAGGGTAGATTCTAGCCCGAATATTCAAGATTGTGGAAAATGCAATACAATCAAAGTTCTAAGTACCTCCAAAACGTCTTCTTCATCACTTAACGATTCTACAATTGCATGCACACAAGCATTATAAGGATCAAACCCTTTTACCATAAGTTTTGCAGCATAAACAAGCAGTCGCGTGGAAACCGCTTCTTGAATATCACTGTCTTTTAGGCGACGTATTTCATGTGCAATGGCCACCAGCTTTTGTGCGACCTCTTCTTCAACACCGCTTTCGCTGATAATAATTTGAGTCTCAATCTCAGCATTAGGGTACTCAAAGCTCAAGGCAACAAAACGTTGCTTGGTACTGGGTTTCATGCCCTTTAATACATTTTGATACCCTGGGTTATACGACACCACTAGCATAAAATCGGGATGGGCCTCAATCACCTCACCCGTGCGATCAATCGGCAGTACTCGACGATAATCGGCCAAAGAGTGTAGCACCACCGTGGTATCTTTACGTGCTTCGATCACCTCATCTAAATAACAAATCCCCCCCTCTCTTACGGCTTTTGTCAACGGGCCATCTTGCCAGTAAGTACCCTTTTCACCAATCAAGTGACGTCCAATCAAGTCAGCGGCACTTAAATCATCATGGCAAACCACGGTATACACGTTTCGATTCAACTTTTGCCCCATAAACTCAATAAACCGAGTTTTACCACAGCCCGTTGGCCCTTTAATTAAAATAGGTAAGTCCATTGCCGCTGCCGCTTCAAACAACTCTATTTCATTTGATTGTGCAAAATAATGGTGTTGAGACATCTCTCATTCCTTTTAAATATCATTTTATAGGGTTAAATTCATGTATATTTCAGGCAATACTTTCGGAAGTTTTTTGCTGTCCCGAATCACCACATAACCATTACGACCAAACAGATATGACAAGTAGTCTTTGGCCTCTAAATCAATGGTGACACAAAAAGGCGTAATCCCCATTTTCTTCACTTCTTCAATGGCTTTTTTGGTGTCTTCAATACCATAACGTCCATCATATCGATCCACATCATTAGGCTTACCATCACTTATAATTAACAGCAACTTATTGGCATTTTTTTGTTTATCCAATATTTTAGCCGACTCCCGAATGGCCGCTCCCAAACGCGTGTAATACCCCGGTTTTATGTGATCAATACGCCCACGGATTAAATCGCTGTAACCCTCTTTAAAGTTTTTAATAATCTGAAAGCGTACATTGGTATTTTTAAGCGATGAAAATGTGTACAGTGCAAATGGATCTTCCAAGCGGTTTAACGATTCTGAAAACACCATCAACCCATCTTTAATCATATCTATAATACGAATTTCTTGTGTAATACCCGCTTCGGTCGAAAGCGACACATCAGCTAAAATAAGGGTGGATAAATCTCGTGTTTTGCGCTCCACACTCTCATAAAACCTTTGGGGATGCAGTGACTTATTTTGATGGCCTAAATAATCAATCCAGGCATCCATATTAATTTCATCCCCATAGGGTAAACCTTTATTTTTGAATCGATCCAGTTGCATTAAATCCAGTTCACTGGCAATTTTTTTAACCAACTTTTGTAACCGTTCAGGCAAACCAATAGGCGTAATATGAATATCCACAGTCGGCTTAATGCAAACATACCCTTTTAAATAATCCTGTTTTTTATAATCCCATTCATCAATAAAATGCCCTTTACCTAAAGGGTACGCCTCCGCCTCATTAACCGCATAATCCAAATCCATTTTAATGCGTGCCGTCAGGTTAGCGCTTTTTTTGCCCAAGGTGATTTCATCTAAATCTTCCGCGTTATACAACGCATCTTCATCAAAACTGTCATCCTCACTTCGATCAACATTAATCTGTTCCATAATACTCATCAAAGAGTCCGGTAAAAAAACCAGTAACCCGTCCGATTTTTTATCATCGTCCATCTGACTGGATTGCTTTTTCATTTTAAGCACATCGGTTTTTTCTGGTTTTTTTTCGGCACTTTCAAGCGTGTAATCATCCTCCCACTCACGAAGCGAAAAATTCTTATTTTGTGCCGGGTACAGCCACAAAGGAAACGGATAAATATCCGTTATGGTATAAGATGGTTCATTCATTAACTCTCTATGCACTAAAGAGTTAATAAATGCCAACTCATGGCGTTGTTTATCCGCATCCACAATAGAAAGCGTTAAACGTTCTTTAATAAAATAGGTAATGGCAGTTTGATAAAAGCGCTGAAAACCAGGGTAGGTTTGAATCAATTCTTGTGAAGATTGCAAATTTTTGAATGCAAACTGTTTACCATAAACAGGCATTTTAGCGGCTAATGCCACCAGCCAAAAATAGTGCATCTCATTCAAAAACTGATCATCAAAGTACGCTAATGTTTCGGGTAAATAAACCCCTTTATCATCCTGCCACGCTAAAAAAAAAGTGTTACCAGAGCCTGAAACTTTCTCCAGTACACTTCTGGACGTTTTAATGGAACGCTTATCGGTGATTTGCAATTCTTTGCCTTTATCCCCGCCTAAAAGGTGATAAAACACCGTTAACGCTTTGCGCTTATCGGTAAACAGAACTTGCTTTTCTTCATAAGCCTTATTAACTTGCTTCTTTAAAAACCTGTCCCAAATTTTACCGATATGCTCTTCCATCAATTGCCTCCTTAAGCGTTTACTGTTTGCTTTTCTTTTACAAAGAAACTGTATAAATACGTTAACAAACCAATAAACACCATCAAACCAAAGGCAAAACGGGCTTTATAAATCGGAATCAACTCTGCCTGCGTAGCCATAAAACCTAACGCTTCCGTATCTGGCCAACGTTGCATCATAATTTGCCCAATGCCTGCCGCAGTTAATGCAAAAGTCACACCCAGCATACCAATGACCATCAACCAAAAAGAAGCGCGTTCCACTGCCTGAGCTTTAGGGCCATTACCATGAGGTCGCCCTCTCATTATCGGCATACAATAAGCAATAATCGTAAACAAAATCATAATGTACGCGCCAAAAAAGGCTAAATGACCGTGTGCTGCTGTCAGCTGTGTTCCATGAGTAAAGTAATTCACAGGTGCTAACGTATGCATAAAGCCCCAAACACCCGCTCCTAAAAAGGCAATCACAGCCGTTCCTTTCGCCCATGTCAACGCAATTTCATTGTCATGTTCAATACGTCTCTGTTTCGCCATCGTAAAGGCATACAGCACCATTAAAAAGAACGGTAATGGCTCCACCGCTGAAGCAACGGATCCAATCCATAACCAATAATCTGGCGTTCCAATGAAAAAGAAGTGATGCCCTGTTCCAATAATACCTGACACCAATGTCATCGCAATAATCAAGTACAGCCACTTATCGATGTGCTCACGGTCCACACCTGTTACTTTAATTAACACAAAAGAAAGAATGGCACCTAAAATCAGCTCCCACACCCCTTCTACCCATAAATGCACCACAAACCACCAGAAAAACTTATCAAGAACAAGGTTATCCGGTAAGTAAAATGCAAATAAGAAAAATACCGCTAACCCAACCAAGCCCGTTAACAACACAACCGTAATAACCGTTTTACGCCCTGTCAGAACCGTCATTCCAATGTTTAAAATAAACGATAATGCAACCAATACAATCCCAATTTTTATAATGGTCGGTTGCTCTAAAAACTCCCTCCCCATCGTCGGAAACAAGTTGTTATAAGTCAGTTCGGCTAAAGAAGAATAAGGAACAAACAAGTACCCTAAAATCGTAACCACCCCTGCTGCCGCAAAGACCCAAAAGGTAATTTTAGCCAACAACGGACTCCAAAGTTCTCGTTCAGACTCTTCCGGCACCAAATAATAACTCGCTCCCATAAATCCAAACAAAATCAAAACAATCAATAAATTGGTATGCACCATTCGGGCAACATTAAATGGGATTTCTGGAAATAAAAAATCACCATTAATATATTGAAGACCCAAAATAAGGCCAAATAAAATCTCACCCGCCAACAAAATTAAAGCAAAAATAAAATATGGCTTTGCGACCATCTGTGAACTGTATTTCATATCTACTCCCCCTTACCCTTCAATATTTGGTGGCCAATCGTTATCATCGATACGAGATGTCCAGATTAAAAAGTTAGCCAAATCGTTCACCTGTTGTTCCGTTAAATGAAACTGAGGCATTTTTCGACGTCCATTACTCGCTAATGGTTGTGCCGCCATCCAAGCTTGTAAATACGCTTT
>WFPP01000076.1 GCA_015487495.1 Thiomicrorhabdus sp. | reverse complement strand
TATGCGTAAGATTCTCTTAGCAATGCATGGTATGTTAAGGGAAAATAAGCCTTTCGATGCTCGGCGTTTTTATTGTTTAGATGCTGAACCTCATTAAATTTATTTATGGGGAATAGGTTTTTTTGGTTGACTTGGAACAGAGTATCTATTATTATGACCGAATAAAGGCGTTGTAGTATTCTAATAAAACTGCGTCTATAATGTTGCCACTATTTTTTCAGATAATGGGATTTTTACCTTTTTCCCAACATACAGCTCATTCGCATTTCGAATTTTATTCAATCTTTTTAGCTCTTTCACACTCACCTGATAATTTTCTGCGATCTCAGATAAAGTATCCCCACGTTGCACTTTATAATGTACATACAACGTTTCACCCCAACGTGGTTTTTGTGCATTCGTGTCAACAAACTTTGCCAAGCCACTTACGATGGCACTTGCCATTTTACGCTGAAACTTCTTGCTCATTAAATTACGTGCTTCATGGGGGTTTGAAATAAACGCCGTTTCAATCAATAACGAAGGCATATCAATTGACTTTAAAACAGCAAACCCTGCCGATTGAACCGAGTGTTTATGCATTTTGACCTTTTTTTGCATTTCACCCAAAACGGTCTTTGCCAACTTGCGACTGCTTCGAATGTTTGCTTCACGCGCCAAATCACTTAATGCAAAAGCCACATCGTCATCACGTCCATGCAACTTTACATTTTGCAATGAAGCATTTTCACTTTTAGCCAAAAGACGTGCCATCACACTGCTTGCTCCCCCTTGAGACAAAACATAAACAGATCCCCCGCGCACGGAATGGTCATGAAAAGCATCTGCATGAATGGAAATAAAAATATCGGCGTTTTTCTGTTTTGCAATTTCAATCCGTTTTTTTAACGGAATAAACACATCCTTATTACGTGTTAACACCGCACGCATACCTGGCTGACGATCAATTAAGCGCTTTAACTCTTTGGCCATATTCAAAGTCGCGACTTTTTCCTGAATTTTATTATATCCAATTGCCCCAACATCTTTACCGCCATGCCCTGCATCAATCGCAACAATTAATGTTTTGGCTTTTGTTGAACGAAACACCGCACTCTCTTTATTTAAAAGCGACTGCGTTACGGCATTTTCCTTTATACCACTTGTTAAGGTTGTTTTGCCTTTAGTAGAGGCTAACCATGCTTGAGAAGAAGCCTTTTTAGGCGTTGATTTGGGAACAACCGATTTCTGTTTAACGGTTTCTTTTGCCTGTTTTTTGACTTTTGTCGCCTTTTTGTTAACGCTCTCTTTTTTCGATGTCGATTTTCGATCCTTTAAATCCAGTACCAAACGCTCAAAACCGGCCTTATTTTTTGCCAGCGTAAACACATTATGTTCACCGTGTTTATGCAAATCAAATACAATTCGAACACGCTTAGCATTATTTGAAACACGTACCTTAAACAAACGACTGTCCGTTACAAACTTCTTTTTAAACGCTAATTTATTAGCTGTTTTATAAAAATCAACCACCAAACGAGACGGATTACTCAACTGCGAAACTTTATAATCGCCTAACTCTTTCAAATCAAATACCACGCGAGTTTTCTCACTCTTTTGTCCAATTCGCATATTTGACAATTCTGGCTTTGCCAATACATTTGAAGTCCAAATAAAGGCCATAAACAGTGCAATAATTGCAATCATTTTTGAGGCGAACCCCATAAAATTAAGTTTATTTTTCATTACGTTACCCTATTTTCACGTTGGATTAACCAACGTATAACACATACCATGCCAATAAACCCGTCATTTTTCTGACATTTCAAAAAGAATCCGTTTAAAAAACTCCCCCCCCCTTGCAGTATCAGTCGAAAATGTTACCCCTCGTACGTCACTGCCCAATACCGCATCATCCAATACAACATCAAATGCGTTCACACTCTCCGTATTACTCTGTTCCAAACCGTTTAAATGTTGCAACTCAATCAACAAATCCGCATCTGGCAAAACACCCTCCCCTTTTTGAGGCCATTCAATCAATGCAATAAATGGCTCCGTCAATAACTCTCGAATGGCAAGATACTCTAACTCTTCTGGATCACCTAAACGGTATAGATCAAAATGATGAATTGTCGTAAAAGGTGCCTGATAACTTTCAACAAGCGTATAAGTAGGGCTTTTCACTTTTTGTTGAGGTAAAAAAAATTGAATAAACGCACGCGAAAAAAAAGACTTACCTGCACCTAAATCGCCTTTTAAATACACCACTAAACCTTGGTGAGATGAAAAGCAGCTTTGATAAGCGCGCGCCAAACATTGTGCAAAGAGAATCGTCTGCGACTCATTTTCTAACGTATAATGCTTCTTTTGAGTCTCATCTATATTCATTTGTTAACTTCATACCTAAAAATAAACTAAAGGAGGCACTTCCTAAAGAAGCTCTGAACACTTTAACCAAATTACAACCAACTTTAAAAGCATATTGTACAGTTTTCACTTCAAGTCGATAATATAACAGGTAATTTTAAACATATAAACACTTTTTAACCCCTTATTTTCTAAGTAACTTATGACACAGACTTCTTTTAAGCTCACCTCTCACACAAAAACATGCCCTCAAACATGCCCTCACTTATTGAAAAAATAAAACGCTGGGGGCATGAACTTGGTTTTGCGGATATTGGAATCAGCAATACCGACTTGAGTGCCTATGAGCCCGATTACTTTCAATGGATTTTAAATCATTATCATGGCGACATGAGCTATATGGAGCGCCACGGCACAAAGCGTACACGCCCCCAGGAATTAGAGCCCAAAACACGGAGCATCATCAGTGCCCGCTTAAATTATTTAGACCTCTCTGCACATTCAGCCATTGAGCAGTTACACAACGACCAACGGGCCTACATCTCTCGTTACGCCCTTGGAAAAGATTACCACAAACTCATCCGAAAACGCTTACAAGCCTTGGCTGAAAAAATAACCCAGGAAGTCCCCCATTTTCAATACCGCGCCTTTACCGACAGTGCTCCCGTACTCGAGCGCCCGATTGCCGAAAAGGCCGGATTAGGGTTTACAGGTAAAAACAGCTTAATAATTCACCCCAGAGCTGGTTCTTGGTTTTTTTTAGGCGAACTCTACACCAATCTGGCACTGCCCAGCGACCCACCGCTTACCAAACAAGGTTGTGGCCCCTGCACCGCTTGCATTCAAGAGTGTCCTACACAAGCCATTCTTGCCAATAATACCGTAGATGCCCGACGTTGTATTTCTTATCTTACCATTGAATTTAAAGGCTCAATTGATACCAAACTCCGTCCCCTCATCGGCAACCGAATTTATGGCTGTGATGACTGCCAATTAGTTTGCCCATGGAACAAATTTACCCAAGAAACACAAGAAAGTGCTTTTAAAGCCAACGCACACAATGCACTTGATAAAGCCACCCTGCTCTCATTATGGCAGTGGAATGAAGCCCAGTTTTTAAAACAACTGGAAGGCTCCCCCATTCGCCGTATTGGCTATGCACAATGGACCCGAAACTTAGCCATTGCTCTGGGAAACTGCCAAACAGAAAGTCCCAAAAAACTCCTCACTGCTCTAAAACAAAAACTCAATACGCTGAATTCTCTCGTAGACGAACACATTGTTTGGGCCATTCAACAACTGTCAAAACGCCAACAAAAACAACCGATACAAAACCATCAACGAATAAAAACTCCCTTTAACGCACCAAAATATTACTTACCTGTTAAGAAGCTATCTTCACCCGCCACCCAAACCTCCAAAACAAATACGTGAATCCCACACTCTATACAAATGCCTTTTATTATTTCACAATAGAAATGAAATCCCCCAAGCCAAAAATCAGGTGCATCAGGGAGTGGAAAACACTTTTTTTCACTAAAAACAAGTAACGCAATTTATCATTTCAGACAGATCACTAAGGAGGATAAAACGGTGAAAAACATCCTATTTATTCTTACCACGGTTACTGCTCTAAGCATTACATCTGCCCTGTTTTGGAAAAACACCCACTCACCTGATACCTCTAAAATACAACCACACCAATACGCCCTTTTTTCTAACACATCTCTAAACGAGGAACCCATTCAGCCCATTCCTGAAACGCGTCCATTAAATGCTCAAAAAGTGGCCTTGGGTAATGCATTATTCCATGATAAAAACTTGTCAAAAAACAAAACACTCGCTTGTGCCACTTGCCATGATTTAAGCAAGGGCGGTACCGACCAGTTACCCCTACCGATTACCGCCGCCGCACAACAGGCCAAAAGCTCAACCCTTCCGGTTTTCAATACACCCACCATCTTTAATGCGAGCTTTAACTTTATGCAAACCTGGAAAGGAACAGCAAAAACACTGGAAGAACAAATTGCTATCCCTCTCTTTAACCCTTTTGAAATGGGCAATAAAAGCTGGGCAAGAATTTTAAACTATATAAACCAATCTCCCAAGTATGCGTCTCAGTTTCAAGCAATCTATTCTGAGCCAGTTTCAAGCAAACACGTTATCGATGCCATTGCTGAATTTGAACGTTCACTCATTACACCCAATGCCCTGTTTGATCTTTATTTAAAAGGCGACGCACTCGCACTAACCCCATATGAACTTGAGGGCTATCAGCTTTTTAAAGACCGAGGTTGTATTTCATGTCATCATGGTATTAATATTGGAGGTAACATGTTTCAAAGAGCAGGTATTTTTAAACCCATGTTTGAAAAAGGAGTGCATGGGCAGGAACAACACAAAAACATGATCCAAACAGCAGACAATCAAACGCTGTTTAAAGTGCCCTCATTAAGAAATATTGCGCTTACTGCACCCTATTTTCACAATGGCTCTGTCGAAAATTTAGAAGAAGCCATTGATCTCATGGCTAAACACCAGTTAGGAATCACCTTACCAATAGATGAAAACAATAAAATACACGCCTTCCTCAAAACCCTAACGGGGCAATACCAAGGAAAATCCTTATCAGATGAATAACAGTATCATCACAAAAATAATCAGCCAATGCTCAAAATACAAACAATGGATTGTAATCGCCTTCAGCTTGGTCATTATTCTCTTTTTGTTCCAAAAAACACTCAACCCCTTAATAGATCAACGCAATAAAATTTTATCCGAGACCTTTCTCGTTAATGAATTACAGTATGCCATTCTTAAAAGCTTATCCCACGATTCCTTTAAAAGCACTACCTCATTTGATACTCTAAATAATCAGGTTCGCTTATTAAAAGAAACTTTAAAATCTCTTAAAAATAACCATGCAATTCAACAAGACCCCATATTAAAAACAGAGTTGACCCATTTAATTGACCGTGTCAGACAGCAAAGAATACTTATCGAACAAATTAAAACCGATACTTCTGTCTTACAAAACTCGTTGCACTTTTTTCCATCTTCCTATGAAGCGTGCACACAATCTATTCAGCACACGGCACTTCAAACCCCAGTTCTGGAAAACCTGTTAAAAAACACCTTAATTACTGGATTAATGATGACTCAGAATGCTTATCTTGATCGCATTGCTCTCCTTAAAAAACAATTAATACAATTAGAAGCCTACCCAGAGCTTCCAGCCTCCTGTCAAACCTTTATTGACCATAACCGCATCCTGTTGCAATACCTTCCCAAGGTTCAACAACACCATAATCAATTTTCCTCACTTAAGGTGGATCAAAAAATTCACCAATTTTATATTAAGCTCGAACAAATCACGTCGCAACGGATTGCCAAAAACCAGTATTACTATTCAATTATTTTGATTTTCACCATTTTTTTACTCGTTTATATCGGCATTACCTTAACCAGTTTATCTCGTTCCAACTCAAACCTGAAACAAACATTGCAAGAACTCTCTAAACAACAAGCGTTATTTGAAGCCTTGGTAAAAGCCAATTCTGCTATTACCCAGTCAAACGATAAAAACACCTTGTATCAAAAAATTTGTGATATTGCGACTCAAGAGTCCCTGTTTGAAAGCTGTTGGATTGGAGAAGTGCAAGCAAATCAAACTCTGGCTTCTGTTGCCTATGCTGGAGAAGGCAAAGACATTTTCAAACATCTGGTCATTTCTCTAGATCCTGATGCCTCCGAACATTACGGCAGTATTTTACAATCCTATTTGCAGAAAAAACCCATTCTAAGCAACCACTATCAACAAAAAACACTTAACACACCGTGGGCAGAAATGATTCAAACCTTTGGTATTCAAGGCAATGCTGCGCTTCCTATTATTGTAGACGATGCCGTTATTGCCATCTTAGCAGTGTATACTCGAAAATCCGGTTTCTTTAATGCTGAAAACAATGAGTTTCTATACCAATTAGTACACGATATCAGCATCACACTAGAACGGTTTGCCTCCATCCAGAAACAAGAAAAACAGCAACAAGATTTGGCCATTTCTGCCATTGCCTTTGAAAGTCATGAAGCAATCGTCATTACCGACAGCAGTGCTAACATTATTCGTTGCAACCAGGCTTTTAGTCAACTTACAGGCTACTCTCCGGAGGAAGTCATTGGCAAGTCACCCAATATTCTAAAATCAAATCTACACACCAAAGTCTTTTATCAAGAACTCTGGCAACAAATTTTTAAAACAGGATCATGGCAAGGTGAGATTTGGAACCTTAAAAAAGATGGGACTCTCTACCCTTGCTGGCAAAGCATTAGTGCTGTTGTCGATTCAAAAGGCAAGGTCACGCACTATATTTCACATGCTCTCGATCTAACCAAAGACAAAGAGTCACAACGCCAAATTAAACATTTAAGTTATCACGACCAACTGACCAACTTACCTAACCGAAGCCTGCTGCTTGACCGACTTTCCCAAGCACTGAGGAAAAATCACAGCATCTACAATGCCCTGATTTTAATCAATTTAAATCGCTTTAAGCTATTTAACGATTCTCTTGGCCATTCTGCCGGTGATGAGTTGCTCATCAAAGTTGCCAAGCGCTTACAAAATATGCACATTAAAGATGTAAAAAATTTCTCCATTGCACGAGTAGGAAGTGATGAGTTTGCCGTTTCATGCTTGCTCAAAACAGAGCAATCCAATAAAGCTTGTAAAAAAGCAAAAAACATTGCTCACACAATCCAAACCAATCTGGCAGAAAGCTTTACAATCCAAGGGCAAATGGCCATTATTGATACCAGTCTGGGGGTCACCCTCTTTACTCCCTGCCACAAAACCCCCGAAGAACTCCTTCAAGAAGCCAACACAGCACTGGATCGCGCTAAAAAAATTGCTAAACAAACTGCACAAAGCAGCATTCAATTTTATGAGCCAAATATGCAGAAAAAAGTGCAAGATCGCCTAGCACTGGAAAACCAACTGCGTACGGCACTAACAAATATTGAATTTACTTTACAATACCAGCCTCAAATAGAACTAACAACAGGCAAAATAATTGGAATAGAAAGCCTCATTCGCTGGCAAAAACCGGATGGCACATTGGTTCCACCCAATGACTTTATTCCCGCTTTGGAAGAAAGTGGCTTAATCATTCCCGTTGGGTTATGGATCATTGAAACAGCCATAGAACAAGCCATCTCTTTACATAAAATACAACCCAACTTAACGCTTTCTGTTAACTTGTCTGCAATACAATTTAATGACAAAGATCTCATTAATAAAGTAACAAAATTATTAAACACAACACAATACCCTGCTCACCTACTTGAGTTTGAAGTGACTGAAAGCCTGTTAATGTCCGACATTGAAGAAACCATAAAAAAACTCAATGCATTTGCAGACTTAGGCATTAAAATTGCCATTGATGACTTTGGAACAGGCTACTCTTCATTGGCTTATTTAAAGCGGTTTCCTGTTAGTAAACTCAAAATAGACAAAACCTTTATTGATGACATTACCCACACTGAAAGCAGTGATGCAGCGATTGTTCAAGCCTCAATTCAAATGGCGAAAGCCCTCAAAATCACAACCATTGCAGAAGGGGTTGAAGAACAAGCTCAACTGGATCTTCTCAAGCACATGGGGTGCAATGAAATTCAAGGCTACTTCTTTTCCAGACCACTTCCCCCTCTTGAATTACAGCAATTTATCCAGCAAAAGAAAAATCTCTAAACACAGCTCTAAATAAGTCGCTTGACGTTCTTCAAGACTTTAGGCAACTTAAAGTCGGAGCTTCCCTAAAATACACTTATACACTATAGTAGTTTCTCGTTATGTATGAACAAAATTAGGGGGATGACATGCTTTTTATAACCAATCGCTTTCCAAAACAAGGAATGATTACAGAGCTTAACCGCTCTTTTGATTTTGAACTAAACAATAACTCAGCCAGTAATTCCATTTTTTTCTGTGAATATCACCGTAGAAACAAACACACTGAAATTGGCAGCATCCATTTTTTAAAACGCTTAAAAGAATCCCGCTACCGCCAAATACTCATCTACATCCACGGCTATTCCAACCTACCAAATGATGTCTTTAAAACCACTCAAGAACTGCAAGCCTTGTGTAATAAAAGCAAAAAAAATGAAATATTAGTCATCCCTCTTATTTGGCCTTGTGATAACGACTTGGGCTTAGTCGGCGACTATTGGGACGACCAAAAATCAGCCGACCAAAGTGCCTTTTCATTTGCCCGTATCCTCGAAAAATTTTTAGCGTGGCGAACAGAACAAGAAAAACAACCTAACAGTACACCCTGCTTAAAACGCATCAATATCCTCTCTCACTCAATGGGGAATCGAGTATTACGAGAAACCCTAAGAGCATGGAATAAATACGACTTACCCCAAGGGGTTCCCATGCTGTTTCGAAACACCTTTATGCTTGCAGCCGATGTGGTCAACGAAACCTTACAAAAAGGGGAGGCAGGTGAGTTAATTTGCCATGCCTCACGTAATGTTATTGTGTATTACGCTTCCGATGATTTGGCTCTCAGAGCCAGTAAAGCCTCTAACCTTAAAAACAAAATTGCTTCTCGCCGTTTAGGACACACTGGGCCAGAAAACGTTAAAAAAACACCTAAAAATGTGTATCAAGTAGATTGTGATGATGTCAATAACGTCTATGACCGGCCTATTGGTCACTCTTATTTTAAATCAGGCAAAAAAAAGGGAGAGCCTGGTGAAGTATTTGAGCATATCTTTTCATGCCTGCTCTCTGGACGGGTTTTTCCAAACGAAGAAGAGAGACGCTCTTCTATTATTCATTTAAAGAAAAAAGAAAATTCGTCGTAAAAAAAGAGGCCTTTACAGCCTATCAAAAATGGATCCTTGTGCTGGTGTAAACAATTTTGCATACAAACGTGCCGCATAAGTGTTGGTCATACCAGCAATGTAATCCGAAATGACACGTTGTTTTGCTTGATCACTGCTGGCTTTTTGATATTTTTCATAATTTTTGGATGGCAACAATGCACTGGGGTTAGCCCGCAAAGACTTAAACAACTCCAGTACAATCAACTGTCCTTTATACTCCATTTGCTTCACTTCAGGGATGGTAATCACATTTTTGTACACAAAGCGTTTCAATAATTCTAAAATGGCCGCAGGACCGTCCTGTAACTTGGCTTGATAACGTAACAAAGGGTGTTCAAACTCTCTATTTTCATCCATATAAATACTTTCTACCATAATACCCACCATTTTGCTCACCGCATGTTTACGTCCTTTTGATGAATGACTAAATAATCGTTGAGTCATGGTCTCGTCCCATAAGGCATAACGTTTAAATACTTCCGTATCCATAACCTCTGCTTCCCAAAGTTCCTCCGACACCATTTTCATCGCAACCGCATCTTCTAAATCGTGAATACCATAAGCAATGTCATCTGCCAACTCCATAATCGTCGTGTCCAATGCGCTGTACTGTGTTTCTGGGTGGCCTTTTTCCTCTTTTGTTAATTGAGTAAACCGCATTCTATCGGCCTGCGAAAACGGAGAAAGAATCCACTCAAACAATTTTTTTTCTTCTAAATAAATGCTTTTGGGTGGTTTCCAGCGATTAATATCCAGGGTTCTAAAGTCATCCACCTGAGGTTCAGTCAACTGCGCTTGATAAACTGAATTTTTTGACACAATATCGTCATAAAGAGCAGGGTACTTTAAAACACCCAACATGGTTCGACGAGAAAGGTCCAACCCATTTTTTGGTGTATATTCCCCTAATAATGCCATTATTCTTAATGTTTGTGCATTGCCTTCAAATCCACCGTAATCACGCATCATATAATTTAAAGCCACCTCACCACCATGCCCAAATGGTGGGTGTCCCAAATCATGCGCCAAGCAAATAGCCTCAATCAGGTAAAACGAAGGCAGCCATGCCATATAATCCGCTTCCTCACCATTTTCACCAATGCCAATCGTAATTAATTGTTCAACTAATCCTGATCCAATTTGTGCCACCTCCATCGAATGCGTTAAACGTGTTCGATAAAAGTCCGATTCACTTAACCCAAATATTTGTGTTTTGGCTTGTAAGCGTCGAAATGAAGCAGAATGAATCACACGTGCCCGATCACGTTGATACACAATCCGTGCGGGGCGAGAAGACGTTTTCTCTAAAAAATCAGTGTAACGCTGTGTCCAAAACTGGTTATCCGAAGCATTCATAATTACCACAACTTTTATTCGCTTTATTTAATTAGCCACATCATACCCAATCTTTAAGCCAGAGTCGCCCCTAACTTAGGGAAGCACTGATTAAGGAACCGCTGAATAAATAAAAAAACAAGACAAACCCAAAAAATCGCTTTATTATTAAAACTGAATTATAAAACGGAATAATACTTATACGAGACAGGCACAAAACAACGCTTAAAAGTGCACTTTTAAAGAACAATGCCCTTACACAAGGAGTCTGTATCATGACAAACCATAAGCCATTTTATCGATCCAAGCCCCTTATTTTGCTCATGCTCCTCTCTCTATTTACAAGCCTTCTCTCCCTGTCGGCGTGTGGCAAATCTGAAGCCGAACGCTGTATTGATAAAAAAAGTCATTTATGGAACACTAAAGCCAATACCCGAGAAGAAAACAGGGCTTACTGGAAAGCGGTAGCACAATGTCGTGAAAAATATAAATAAGTAAAATCAGGTAAAGCAGGGTAAAAGCAGATAAAACAGAATTTAAAAGTGCATGGACTAAAATATTCAATCCAATAAAAGTCTTTTTCAATAGATTTTCATTCCACTTTATTAGAGAATAACTAAGCTATTATGTTATATTTTTTACTCTCTGCTCACCCTAAAAAGGAGTGTTAAATGTTCTATTTTAAACAGATTAAAAAAAAATTACTCATTATTACAACCGCTCTTTCAACCGTTATTATATTGTCGGCCTGTTCTCCCACTGTTCCATCTGACGCTACTAAAAACCCAGTTAATCAAAGCGCCAACAGTACCCCAACTACTCAAACAGCCAACAAAACCACCTCCCCTGAAAAAACAGCAAAAGAAAAGACAAAAGCATTAAGCGAAACCACCATTAAGGTAAACGAGAAACTTGATGAAATTTTCAGCCCTGAAAGTGGTCTATTTTAAAGGAGTGTACCTATGAAATTTCGTTCATTATTTCCCCCTCTTATCCTGATATTTAGCTTAGGCCTTTCATGTCAGGTACATGCAATGACTCTTAAGGAAGCCAAAAGCCAATTACAAGCCTTTAAGGCACAAGGCAAGGTTGGTGAAAAAGTAAATGGGTTTCTTGCCGTTATTCAAAATCGAAAATCGACCCAAAACCTGGTCAAACTCATTAATAAAGCACGACTGCAACAGTATGAAAAAATTGCCCTTGAGCACAATCTAACACTGCAAGAAGTAGAAAATTTGGCGGGTAAAAAAACAGCGCAAAAAGCCAAGCCTGGGCACTATATACAACAAAAAGGGCAATGGGTTAAAAAATAACCCCAATAGCAAACAACCACCTTAAGGAGTCTCTGAAGAAGCCTCTAAAATATGGGGCTTAAAACCTTTCTTTCTGCTCACTAAAACCGTTATTAAAAAATAAAACAAAAAATTCTCCCCCCCTATTTCTTTAATCCGTTGAATCATCCATTATTTCTGTTACCATTAAGGAATCTCTGAATAAATACGTAAAACAGACATTGGAGCATGGGTTATGAGTGTTGTCTCTCTTTCTTTAAAAGTGGTGGGAGGTATCGTCATCACTGCCATCGTGACCGTTGGCGTTATTATTGCTACGGTAGATCCAAACGATTATCGAAATGAAATCACCGAATTGGTTAAAAAAGAAACGGGACGTGATTTACAAATTCAATCACTCAGCCTCTCTTTTTTCCCCCGTTTTGGGCTAAATTTAGAAAACACCACACTCAGCAATGCCCAAGGGTTCAGTAAACAAGATTTTGTGCACATCCAAAATGTTCAAGTGGGTGCCGCCATTTTACCCTTATTAAGTCAAAAACTGGAAGTCGATACCCTCACCCTACACGGATTAACACTTAACCTTGAGAAAAAAGCCGATGGCCAAACCAACTGGGATGATTTAATTCAATCATCAGAAACGCCTCAGGAAAAAAAAGAGCCCTCCCCCTCAACGCATCCACTTGAAAAATTAGCCAACCTGGAATTTGGTGGCCTAGACATTCAAAACAGTCAACTGAACTGGCAAGATCACTCAGCCAATCAAACAGTTAACCTGAGTATTCATAATTTTTCAACTAGTCGCATCACTTTTGGGCAGTTTTTTAATCTGACCCTTAATGCAGAAACTACTCTTTCAAACCCCGAAATCAAAGCATTACTAGAACTTTCTATTGAAACCAAACTGGAACAGAATGGAACCTATGCAGTACGTAATCTGGTACTTAAAACCTCTGCAACAGGTAAAGGTTTACCTGTTGAGCAAGTCAATCAAACCCTAAGCATTCCAACCATTTCCTTAAACGAGAACACCCTCAACTTACCAAAGCTCTCTTTAGAGTATGACGTCACCGGGGGAGAAGCGTTTCCACTGAAAACAATTAACGGTCAATTACAAGTCAGTGCTCTGGAAGGCAACCTTGCAACACAGGCATTTAAAGCACAAACATTGCAACTCCAATCTGACATCACAGGAGAAGCCATTCCCAATGGAAAAATGCAACTCAGTTTGACCACACAACCTGGGATTGACCTTACCCAACAAACTGCTCAACTGACCCAACTCGTCTTTAACGCAATGGGGATTAAAGCAACAGGCTCCGTTCATGCCACGCAACTCACTTCCAACCCCATTATAAATACTCAGCTGAAACTCCCGAAAACCAATTTACGCCAACAATTTGAACAATTAGGTGTGGCACTGCCCGAAATGGCAGATAACGCCACGTTAACGCAATTTTCTGCCAGCCTGAAAGCCCGCTTTGAAAACAAAACACAAACCGTAGCTATTCGTGATTTAAACCTGAACCTGGATGATTCCTCTTTATCTGGAACAGCCTCTATTAGTCAATTTGACTCTCCAAACATTCAATACAATTTAACACTGGACACTCTTGATTTAAACCGATATTTCCCCCCCAAAAAACCCCCTATTGAAACGCCCCCTTCTAAAGAGAAAAAAGACGTTAAAATCACACTCCCTGTTGAATTACTACGAAAACTGACTCTAAATGGTCGCTTTATAGCAAAACAAATTACCTACGACAAACTGCACCCTAAAAATTTAGCCATCACCATAAAAGGCCATAATGGAAAAATAACCGCCAACCCCATCAAGGTTGACCTGTTTAATACGACGCTTCATGCACAGGCAGGGGTTGATGTCAGTGGTAAAACACAGCAGTTTTCAGTCAAACTTGATGGAAAAAATATTCCAATTGGAGAGGTCTTAATGGCCGTGGCAGACACCGATAAACTCAGGGGCACAGGCTCACTTAATGTTAATGTCACCACTTCAGGTAACACCTTGACACAATTTAAACAAAATTTAAATGGGACAACCGCTACCAATCTGACCGATGGTTCAATTAAAGGCTTTAATCTCGCGCAATCCATTCGAGAAGCACAAGCTAAAATGTCCGGTAAACCCGTGCCTCCAAATAAAGAAGAGTTAAAAACGGATTTTAGTAGTCTGGTAGCGCAATTAAGCATAAAACAAGGCATTATCACCACTCAAAAATTATCGGCAAAAGCGCCATTTATGCGTATTTCAGGCTCAGGTAGCATTAATCTTCCCAAAGAATCACTGAATTATCTTGTCAGAACCAAAATTGTTGCCAGTGACAAAGGAGAGGGGGGGAAAAATATCCAAGAACTTAACGGCTTAACCATTCCTGTGAAACTAAAAGGCCACTACCTTAGTCCAAAAGTATCACTTGATATCAGCGCCCTTCTGGAGGAAAAAACCAAAGCAGAACTTGAAAAGAAAAAAGAGGAAGTGGTCAAGGAGGCCACCAAAAAAGTAGAAGAACAATTAAAAGACACCTTGCTCAAGGGCTTTAAGTTTTAACTATAACGTTTAACTAATAACACCCTACCTGATTTAGGAAGCTCTGAATAAGCCTCTTAACATTCTGTGGGTCTTCAAACCTTCCTGTTTCAGGCCTGTTTCGCAGGGAATGGTATTCCATTCACAAGAAGCATAACAACGAAGAGGAAGGCTTGAAGGCTCACCCTGTGGGGCTTAACCATTTTATTCGCCTCGGCGTTAAATGCTTTTGCAAGGTCTAGGAGTCTGTCGAATTTAGGATGAATCTACTGCGAAAAAGTCATTTGCCTTGATGCGAATAAAATGGCGTTGCCAGAAATGAAGCAACTTAATCAGAGCTTCCTTAGAGTTATAATTAAAAAATGTTTCGTTATGTAAAACTTAAACTGCATCAAATTGGACGAGCAACAAAGCGCTCGCCTTTTTTGAATCGCTACTTCCCAAAATTTAAAGACCGTGTTTACTGGGCTGGTAACCGTGCTTCCTTTGCACGTGCCAGCTTTATTGGCCTGTTTTGCATGATGTTACCTATCCCTTTTCAGATGATATTAAGCTCCATTATTGCCTATTACCTTCGAGCCAATATCCCGCTTGCAACCGCTTTAGCATGGATAACCAATCCTTTAACGATGTGGGCAATCTGGTATGGTGGCTACAAATTTGGAACATGGCTGTTAGGCACACCCGACTTATTTGATGCCTCAGCACAAATTAGCATTGGTTCAGAGCAGTGGTTTAATGAAGTGTTTCCTTTAATCTGGCAACCCTTCTTTCTAGGTAATGCCTTGTTGGGCCTAATATTTGGTTCATTAGCCTACATTACTATTATGCACTTTCACTCCTCCAGCATTATCACCTTCTTTCGTAACACTCTAAATCAAAAATCACGCCCTTAAAATAAATCTAAAAATGTAATAATTAGTTCAGTTTATATCATTATTAATAATATATAATTCTCTCTATAATTCGTGCCTAAAGACAGATTGAATTAATGAGATGAAATACCATGATCATAAATGACACACAACAAAAATTACTTGAAGCCATTAACAAAGAAAATGCCTCCACAGAACAACTTATTTGGTTAAGCGGCTACTTTTATGGTTTAGCCAATGAAAAAACAGGCGAAGCCCCCCCCTTCACTGCCCCCAAACATTTACCCAATGTCACCATTTTATACGCATCACAAACAGGTAATGCCGCTGGAGTAGCTCAAACATTACATGACCAACTCGCTACCAAAAAGGTACCCGTTGCCATTCATAATGTATTGGACTATCGTGTCAAAAACTTAAAAAAAGAAACGCATGTTATTTTGGTTGCCAGCACCTACGGCGATGGTGAAGCCCCTGATGAAGCCTTGGCCTTTTACAAAGCCATTATGGATAAAAAAGCCCCTAAACTAGATCACCTTTCTTATGCTGTCTTTGGTTTAGGTGATTCTTCCTACGATCTGTTTTGTCAAACAGGGATTGACTTTGATAAACGCTTTGAAGAACTCGGAGCCACTCGTTTATTACCACGAGTCGACAGCGATGTGGAATTTGAAGACGATGCCACACAATGGACAACCGAGCTATCTGCACTCTTGGCCACCAGTGAATCACAAAACAATACTCAAAGCGCACAAATACCGAGTGCCTCTCAAAACTGGTCAGAGAGTCACCCCTTTGTGGGTGAAGTGCTGAATATCATCGACTTAACCGACGACGATTCAGATAAAAATGTGTGGCACTTAGAAATTGGTTTAGAGGAATCGGGTATTCAGTATCAACCAGGTGACATTGTGGCACTGTTGCCTGAAAATGACCCTGAATTAGTGGCACAACTGATTGAGGCTACCGGATTATCTGCCGATGAAACCGTGACCATTAAAGAGACACCTTATACACTCAAAGAGGCGTTAACTCAAAAACGAGACATTACCAGCCTCAATAAAAAATGGGTTGAAAACTATGCCGAGCAGACAGGACAATCCGATTTAGACATCACCGCGACCAATATTCAACAGATTATTGAAGAGGGAGACCTTCTTGATCTCATTCAAGCCAAACCCGCCACACTGAGTGCACAAGCTCTGGTTGATTTGTTACGCCCACTGCGCAGTCGTCAATACTCCATTGCATCCAGCCAAGCCATTTACGATGACGAAGTGCATGTAACCGTAAAACAGGTGGAATACACCAGTCTAAACCGTGCACGTAAAGGCGTGTGTTCTAACTGGTTAGCCAGCTTAACCGAAGGTGATGCCGTTCCGTTATACATTAAAGCCAATAACAGCTTTAAGCTACCTGAAAATACACAAGCTAAAATCATTATGATTGGCGCAGGCACTGGCGTTGCTCCTTTTAGAAGCTTTTTGCAACAACGCGAAGCAGATGCCTTAAAAGGTAATACGTGGTTATTTTTTGGTGAGCAACACTTTAGAACCGATTTTTTATACCAAACGGAATGGCAAAAATGGATAAAATCTGGCGTACTTGAAAAAATGTCCGTTGCCTTCTCACGCGATCAAGCTGAGAAAATATACGTGCAAAATCGCTTGGTTGAACAAGCACAAGAACTCTTCAAGTGGCTAGAAGAAGGCGCTTATATTTATGTGTGTGGCGACCGAAATCACATGGCCAAAGACGTTCACAATGCCTTTATCACCATTTTAATCGAGCAAGGTAAAAAATCCGCCGAAGAAGCGGAAAACTATTTACAAGAATTAGTGTCACAAAAACGCTATCAACGTGATGTGTACTAGGGGAAAATCATGGACAAACAAACACTCAAAAACTTAAATGAACAATTTGATGGACTTGCTTTGTCGCAGTCACTTACAACACTCACCTCTGTTTTTAAAAACCAGCGTATTGTTTTTTCAAGCAGTTTAGGGCTTGAGGATCAAGTGATTACCGATGCTATTTTTAGCCACTCATTACCCATTACAGTGTTCACATTAGATACCTTGCGTTTATTTAAAGAGACCGAAGCACTGATTACTGAAACAGAAGCACGCTACCAACAAACCATTGAGCGCTATACCCCTAATGAAAAAGCAGTTGAAGAGTATATTCAAACCGAAGGCTTAAATGGTTTTTATGAATCCATCGACAAACGTAAAAAGTGTTGCTATATTCGCAAAATTGAACCGCTTAATCGGGCTTTAAAAGGAGCAGCAGTCTGGATTACCGGCATTCGTCAAGAGCAATCCAAATTTCGTAATAACATGCAACTGTTTGAATACGATAGCGAACGGAATCTCATCAAGTTTAACCCATTATTACAATGGTCAACCGAAGAGCTGTGGGACACAATTCGAACCAATAACATACCATTTAATCCACTGCATCTTAAAGGCTATCCCAGCATTGGCTGTGAACCTTGTACCCGCGCCATCAAACCTGGCGAAGACCAACGTGCAGGACGCTGGTGGTGGGAAAACCAAGAACAAACCAAACAAGAATGTGGCTTACATACATCGCAGGTAACAAAATGACAAAGACAACACGCCCTATTGCAAAAAACCTCAATCAGCTTGCACCAAACGACAGCGATATTGAGCACTTAAAAGACAACAGTCACTTTCTTCGTGGCTCACTGGTCGAAGGCTTTGCTGATCCATTAACCGGTGCGATTAATGAAAATGACATTCAGCTCATTAAATATCACGGCAGCTACCAGCAAGATGACCGTGATGTGCGTAATGCCCGACTCGCCAAAAAGCTCGAACCCGCCTACTCGTTTATGATTCGTGTACGCCTGCCAGGTGGGCATCTAAGCGCAGCGCAATGGCTGGCCTGTGATGAAATCAGTCGTATCTACGGCAACGGCACACTTAAATTATCCACGCGCCAAGCGGTGCAATTTCATGGCATTATCAAGTTTGATATGAAAAAAACCATTCAAGCGATGGATAAAGCCCTACTGGACAGCGTGGCCACCTGCGGTGACATCAACCGTAATGTCATGTGCATTCAAGACCCCAGTTTATCGACCATTCATGACCAAGTGTTTCCGTATGCCAACGCCATTGCCGACCGTTTGCTACCGGCCACCCGTGCTTATCACGAAATTTGGCTCGGCGATGATCACGATAAAAAACTGATTGCAGGGGGGGAAGAAATTATTGAGCCCATCTACGGCAAACATTACCTACCTAGAAAGTTCAAAATTGCCATTGCCATTCCGCCTTATAACGATGTGGACATCTACACCAATGACATTGGCTTTATCGCCATTGAAGAAGACGGCAAATTGGCGGGGTTCAACGTTTGCGTTGGTGGTGGTCTAGCACACACCTTTGGCCGTATAGACACCTTTCCTCGTCTGGCCGATACCATTGGCTTTTGTACGCCAGAGCAAGCGGTGGACGTAGCACAACACATTATGTGCATTCAGCGTGATTTTGGTAATCGAGAAGACCGCAAACTGTCTCGTTTTAAACACACCGTTGAAAAATACGGCGTGGACTGGGTAAAAGAAGAACTTACGGAACGCCTCGGTGTGGCACTGCAACCCAGTAAACCCGTCCAGTTTACAACCTCATCTGATCGTTACGGCTGGCACCAAAGTCAAGATGGGCTATGGCACTGCCTACTTTATGTTCAAGGTGGCCGCATTGTTAACACAGAGCAATACGCCCAAAAAGACATTTTAGCCAACATTGCCAAACTGGATGTTTGCGATTTCCGTTTAACAGGCAATCAAAACATTCAACTGGTTGGTATTACTGAAAAGAATAAACCCAAAATTGAAGCCTTAATTAAAGCGTTTGACCAAAGCGACAACGCCAGCCATTTAACAGGACTACAACGCAACGCCATTGCCTGCGTGTCACTCAACACCTGTTCACTCGCCATGGCGGAAGCAGAGCGCTACCTGCCCTCTTTAATGGAAAAAATCACCCCCATTTTAGAAAAAAACCAGCTTGAGAACAGTGACATAAAAATGCGAATGACCGGTTGTCCAAATGGGTGTGGGCGCTCCATTATGGGCGAAATTGGCTTTATTGGAAAGTCGGTCGGCAAGTACAACATGTACCTTGGTGGTGACTATCAAGGCAACCGTTTAGCCACACTTTACAAAGAAAACTTAACCGAACAACACATTTTAGAAGAACTCGAATCGCTGTTTGCACTGTATGCAAATGAACGACAAAAAGACGAATACTTTGGTGACTTTGTCATTCGACAAAAAATAGTTCCACCATCACGCGGTGGGGCGGCATTTCACACAGGAGAAGGAACATGCTAGACCAAGCAAGAATTACCCATTTAAAAAAACTGGAATACGAATCCATTGAAATCATTCGTGAAATTGTGGCTGAATTTGACAATCCAGCCATGCTTTACAGCGTGGGAAAAGATTCTTCCGTCATGTTGCACTTGGTACAAAAAGCCTT